>JALXFQ010000028.1 GCA_027067235.1 Gammaproteobacteria bacterium | reverse complement strand
AAGACAACGCCGCGTTCCGACGTTTTGATAAAACTCACCAGGTGCCTGACCTCGTCACCGCATTTTTGCGGGTCGATGTCCTGCAGCGCTTCGGACAGCGGCTTGCCCGAGCGAAACAGCGTTTTGTAGGCACTGCGCAACTCGGCAATCGCCTGCTTGCTGAACTGCCGGCGTTTCAGCCCCTTGAGATGCACGCCATGGGTTCTGGCGGTATGCCCGGCCACCAGCAGATAAGGCGGTATATCCTTGAACGTCACCGTATTGATGGCGGAAAAACTGTGGGCGCCGACGCGGCAAAACTGGTGCACCATGGTAAAACCGCCAAAAATGACATGATCTTCCACTTTGACATGCCCGGCCAGGCTGGTGCCATTGGCGAAGATGCAATGACTGCCCACCTGACAATCGTGGGCTATGTGCACATAGGCCATGATCCAGTTGTCATTGCCCACGCGGGTCACGCCGGCATCTTCCACAGTGCCGCGATTCAGCGTGCAGTACTCGCGGAAGGTATTGTTGTCGCCAATTTCCACACGCGTGTCTTCGCCCTGATAACTGAGGCTCTGCGGTTCGTCACCGATGGAACAGAACTGGAAAAAGCGGTTGCCGCGACCAATGCGGGTAGAGCCGTTAATCACCACATGAGGGCCAACCACGCAGCCCTCCGCAATGGAAACTTGCGCGCCGATCATGCTGTAGGCGCCGACTTCCACATCCGCGGCCAGCTTTGCTCCGGGTTCGATAATGGCCGTGGGATGAATCATCAGAGTACCTTGTAGGCCAGCATCAGATCGGCGCTGACGCAGAGTTTGCCGTCCACGTGAGCCGCGGCTTCGAATTTCCACAGCGACTTCATCTGACGTTTCAGGCCGACAGTGAAGCGCAGCTGGTCGCCGGGCTGCACCGGCTGCTTGAAGCGGGCGTTATCAACGCCGGCATAATAGAAAATGGCGTCGTCCCCGGGTTTCTTGTTCTGCGTCTTGAAAAACAGTATGGCGCTGGCCTGGGCCATGGCTTCCAGCAGCAGCACGCCGGGCATCACCGGATGACCGGGGAAATGCCCGGGAAAAAAAGGTTCGTTGGCGGTAACATTTTTCAGTGCCACCAGCTGCATCTTGTCCGCGTCGATATCCAGCACGCGATCAATGAACATGAACGGATAGTCATGCGGAAGGTAGTCTTGCAATTCATAGATATCCATGCCACGTTCAGTCATGACTTTATCCTTTAGACAGTTTGAGTTTTGATGCAATGGCGCGAACCTGCCGGGCCAGTTTGTCCAATTGCCGGAAGCGGGCAAAATTGCGGTTCCAGTCGGCTGCCGGCATCACCTGCAGGGTGGACGAATAGGCGCCCGGCTGCCTGATATCGGAATTGACGCCCGACATGGCGGTAATGAATACATCATCGGCAATACTGACATGGGCGCCGGAACCGACCAGACCGCCTAGCGCGCAACGCTCGCCTATGCGGGTGCTGCCGCCGATGGCGGAATGCGCCGCCATGGCGGTGTCGCGGCCTATTTGCACATTGTGACCGATCTGGATGCCGTTATCGAGCTTGACGCCGTCACCGATGACCGTGTCTTCCAGCGAGCCGCGATCCACCGTGGTATTGGCGCCAATGCGCACATGGTCGCCGATCACGACCTTGCCGGTTTGCGGCAACCGTATCCACTGGCCGTTGTCTCGGGCATGACCGAAACCTTCGCTGCCGATGACCGCGCCGGCATGAATCAGGCAGTTTTTGCCGATGTTTGTGTGCTCATAGATACTGACGTTGGCATGTATCCGGGTATGATCGCCAACGCGCGAGCCGGCTCCCAGCCAGCAGCCTGGCGCAATGAAAACATGCTCGCCAATGCTGACGTTGTCCTCAATCACCACCGCGGCGGAAATTTGCGCTGTTGAGGCGACGCTCGCGGAGGCGTCAATCACGGCCGCGGGATGAATACCGGCAACGACATCCGGCAGCGGATGAAACAACTGGGAAATGCGGGCAAAAGCCGCGTGCGGATTGTCCACCACCAGACAGGCCTGCTGCCCGCTGACAAGGCCGTCGGCGCGCAACCTCTGCAGATGTTCGCCTGACAACACGACCGCGCCGGCCTGGCTGGCGCCAAGCTGGCTGAAATATTTCGGGCTTTCTATGTAGACGATATCGGCGGGAGACGCGCTGCTCAGGGACGCCACCCCGGTAAACCTTTGCTCCGGGTCGCCGCGCATTTCAGCGGCTGTCGCCTGGGCCAGTTCTTTTAGAGTAATCCCCACGTATCGCGCTTTATTTTTTGCCCAGCCTCTTGAGTATGGCGTCGGTAATATCGCTTTTCTGATTAGCGTAGAGGATCAGATCCGAACGCACGATCAGATCGTATTTGTTCTCTTCACCGTGCTTGACGATGGCCTTGTAGACCTCCTGCTCCAGCTTGGCGATTTCCTCGTTGCGCCGCACGTTGTAGTCTTCCTGGACCTCGGCCCGTTCACGTTTCCAGTCTCTTTGCAGGTTGATCAGTTCCTTTTCCTTTTTCGAACGCGCGGCCTCTTTCATGACCAGGGCGTTCTTTTCCAGATCCGCCTCCAGTTTTTTGATCCTGGCGCGCGCGGCATCCAGTTTTTTCTTGCGCGGAGCAAATTCCTTTTCCAGTTTTTTCGATGCCGCCAGCGCCTGCGGCGCCTCCTTGATCAACCGTGCCGCATTGACGTAGCCAATCTTGAAGTCGGACGCACTGGCCGGCATCGCGGCCAGTGCCAGCGCCAGGGAAAGCACGATCCAGATCCCGTTTATGTATTTATTCATGGTGATTTTCCGTTTATGCCTCAATGCCATTTTCTGTCAATCCGGTTGCTGCCGGCCGGGGGACAGCGAAGTGTAAACTACCGCAGGGTTCCGCCCAAGGTGAACTGGAATCTTTCGATTTCGTCGTCCTCTTCCTCGTTCAGCGGCACGCCATAACTGATGCTGATGGGCCCCACTGGCGAAAACCAGTTGAAGGACACGCCCGCTGCATAGCGCAACGCGCCAAGATCTATGTTCTGGCCTGGCCCGTAGAC
>JALXFQ010000027.1 GCA_027067235.1 Gammaproteobacteria bacterium | reverse complement strand
TATTGGGGCGGCGTTCAACAACGAATTCGGCCGCCCCAATATCGGCGGCTATTTCCGCACATTCGAGCTGGATACGCCGGATGGCGAAACACGCGGCTATCACAAACCCATCATGCTGGCGGGCGGACTCGGCAACATCCACGACCAGCAGGTGGCAATGAAGCGCATGCCCGCCGGCGCGCCGCTGGTGGTGCTGGGCGGCCCGGCCATGCTCATAGGTCTGGGTGGCGGCGCGGCGTCCAGCATGGCCTCCGGTCATGGCGATGAAGACCTGGACTTTGCCTCGGTGCAGCGTGCCAACCCGGAAATGCAACGACGCTGTCAGGAAGTCATCGACCGTTGCGTGGCGCTGGGCGAGGACAATCCCATCGACTGGATACACGATGTCGGCGCTGGCGGGCTGTCCAATGCCCTGCCCGAGCTGGTGGATGACGCTGGTCGTGGCGGCCATTTTCAGTTGCGCAAGGTGCTCAACGATGACCCTGGCATGTCACCCATGGAAATCTGGAGCAACGAGGCGCAGGAGCGTTATGTGCTGGCCATCGACCCGCAGCGGCTGGACGATTTTATTGCCATTTGCGAGCGCGAGCGCTGTCTGTACGCAGTCGTCGGCGAGGCCACGCAGGAGCAGCGTCTGCTGCTGGAGGATGAATGGTTCGCCGACGCCGCCCGCTCCGATGACCCGGACATGGCGCAGCGGGCCAGACCCATCGACATGCCGCTGGAAGTGCTGCTGGGCAAGCCGCCGAAAATGACACGCGACGTGCAGCATCTGCAGCGGCCGCTGAAAGCTTTCGACGCCAGCGCCATCGACATGACCGAGGCGGTGCAGCGGGTACTGGGCCTGCCCACGGTGGCCGACAAGACCTTTCTGGTGACCATCGGCGACCGCAGCGTGACCGGCCTGATTCACCGCGACCAGATGGTGGGGCCGTGGCAGGTGCCGGTGGCGGACGTGGCCGTGACCCTCAGCAGTTACCAGGGCTATACCGGTGAGGCCATGAGTATGGGCGAGCGCACGCCGCTGGCGCTGATCGACGCGCCGGCTTCCGGCCGCATGGCGGTGGGCGAGGCGCTGACCAATCTGGCGGCGGCGCCGGTGCAGCTGGGTGATGTGCGGCTGTCCGCCAACTGGATGTCGCCGGCCGGTCATCCCGGCGAGGACGCAGCGCTGTTTGATACGGTGAAAGCCGTGGGCATGGAACTGTGCCCGGCGCTGGGTATTTCCATTCCCGTGGGCAAGGACTCCATGTCCATGAAAACAGTGTGGCAGGAAAACGGCCAGGACCGGGCGGTGACTGCGCCGGTGTCGCTGATTGTTTCCGCTTTCGCGCCGGTGGCTGATGTGCGCGGAACCCTGACGCCGCAGTTGCGCAGCGACCAGGGCGACACGGATCTGATTCTTTTCGACCTGGGCGCAGGCCGCAATCGCCTCGGCGGCTCGGCGCTGGCGCAGGTTTATGGCGAACTGGGCGACAATGCCCCCGACCTGGAGGATGCGGCGCAGTTTGCCGCCTTCTTTGGCGCCATCCAGGCGCTTAACGCCGATGGCAGGATACTGGCTTACCACGACCGTTCCGACGGCGGACTGCTGACCACCGTGGCGGAAATGGCCTTTGCCGGCCATATCGGCGTCGATGTTGATGTTGGCGGTCTGGGCGACCCGCTGGCGGCCCTGTTCAACGAGGAACTGGGCGCGGTGATTCAGACGCGCCGCTCTGACCGGGACCTGGTCAGGGCGGTGATCGACCACGCCGGGCTGGCAGATATCGCCCACATCATCGGACGGTTGAACGACGCCCGCGCCCTGCATGTGCAGGCCGGCGGCAAGGCACTGTTCAGCCAGTCGCTTGCCGCCCTGCGCAGGCGCTGGTCGGAAACCACCTGGCGCATGCAGGCGCTACGCGACAATCCGGATTGCGCCGCCGAGGAATGGGCGCACAACCAGGACATGAATGACCCCGGCATGACGCCAAGGCCGGTTTTTGACGTGGCGGATGATGTGGCCGCGCCGTTTATCGCCACAGGCACACGTCCGAAAATGGCGATACTGCGCGAGCAGGGCGTGAATGGCCAGATCGAGATGGCGGCGGCGTTTGACCGCGCCGGTTTCGAGGCGGTGGACGTGACCATGAGCGACATCATCGAAGGACGCGCCAGCCTGCGGGATTATCAGGGCATGGCGGCTTGCGGCGGTTTTTCCTACGGCGACGTGCTGGGCGCCGGTGGCGGCTGGGCCAAATCCATCATGTATAATAGCCGGGCGAGGGATGAATTTGACGCTTTTTTTCATCGTGACGACAGTTTTGCGCTGGGCGTCTGCAACGGCTGCCAGATGATGGCGCAACTGCGTGACATGATTCCCGGCGCGGCGCACTGGCCGGCGTTCGTGCGCAATCGCTCGGAACAGTTCGAGGCGCGTTATGTCTCGGTGGCGATTGCGCAAAATCCGTCGCTGTTTTTCGCCGGTATGGCCGGCTCGGTGCTGCCGGTGGCGGTGGCCCACGGCGAGGGCCGGGCGCAGTGGCTGGCGCAGCAGAACCCGTCGGAATCGGAAGGGCTGGTGGTAATGCGCTATGTGGATCATCACGGTGTGCCGGCCGAAACCTATCCGCTGAATCCCAACGGTTCGCCGGCGGGGGTGACCGGGCTGACCACCGCGGATGGCCGTTTTACCATCATGATGCCGCACCCGGAGCGGGTCACGCGCAGCGTGAATCATTCCTGGCGGCCCGACGGCTGGGGTGATGACGGGCCATGGATGCGCATGTTCCGCAATGCGCGCGTCTGGCTTGGGTAAGGGTCTGGTCATGGGCATGGCCTGGCTGCTGGCCGGCTGCTCGCCGTCGCCAGCAGAAGATTGCCGGGCGGGTCTGGACAGGCTGGATCAGCAGGCGTTATCGGTGTATGGGCGGTTGCTGAAAAAGGTGCCTGAACGCCGGCCCGGCGGCTCGGCGGACTGGGCGCTGGCCATGCAGAAAATACGCGCGGCGCGGCAGGCGGACATTGCCAGCAGACAGGCTGAATGTGTTGCCTATCTGACTCAGGCGCGGATACTGCTGAAA
>JALXFQ010000026.1 GCA_027067235.1 Gammaproteobacteria bacterium | reverse complement strand
GGTCATGGCCATGTAGTTACCGCGCCGCGCCGTGGCCGGCGAAGTCAGGCCCTTGAGCCCGAGTATGAACAGCGCGGCGGAAACCAGATAGGCCAGTGCGAAAGTGTTGCTCATGTCAGGTCCCCGTTAGTCCTTTTTCTTCTTTTTGAACATGGCCAGCATGCGCTGGGTGACGAAAAATCCGCCGAAGATATTGATGGACGCCAGTACCAGCGCCACGAAGCCGATAAACTTCGCCCCGCCGCTGGCGTCCGGCGAGCCGGCCACCAGCATGGCGCCGATGATGATGATGCCGGAAATGGCGTTGGTCAGCGCCACCAGTGGCGTGTGCAGCGACGGCGTAACGCCCCAGATGACGAAATAGCCGACAAAACAGGCCAGCACAAAAATATACAAAGCAATCATGGGTTCAGTCCTCCAGCAGCAGCTTGCCGTCGTGGGTAATCAGTGCGGCCTTGGTGATTTCGTCTTCGGAAAAATCCTTCAGCCTGACGCCGTCATCGCCGCTTTCCATCAGCAGAGCCAGGAAATTGAAATGATTGCGCGCGAAGAACGCGCTGGCGTCGGTGGCCATCATGGACGGGTAATTGGTATGGCCGACGATGCTGACGCCGCCTTTTACCACCACCTTGTCCGCCCTGGTCAACTCGCAGTTGCCGCCATTGGCCGCCGCCATGTCGATGACCACCGAGCCCGGCTTCATCAGCGACACCGCCTTTGCCGTCACCAGAATCGGCGCGGGGCGGCAGGGAATCAGCGCCGTCGTGACAATCACATCCGCCTGGCCGTAGCGCTCGGTGAGCAGTTCCTGCTGCTTCTGTTTGGCCTCGTCGGAGAGTTCTCTGGCGTAGCCGCCTTCGCCGCTGCCGCTCTCGCCCAGGTCCAGGTCGATGAACTTCGCGCCCAGCGACAACACCTGCTCGCGGGTCTCGGGCCGTACGTCAAAAGCCTCCACCTGCGCGCCCAGCCGCCGCGCCGTGGCGATGGCCTGCAAACCCGCCACGCCCACGCCCAGCACGATCAGCTTCGCCGGCTTGGCCGAACCCGCCGACGTCATCATCATGGGGAAAAAGCGCTTGTAGTGTGCCGTCGCCTCCAGCACTGCCCTGTAACCGGCGATATTGGCCTGTGATGACAGTACATCCATGGACTGCGCCCGCGAAATCCGCGGAATCTTCTCCATGGAAAAAGCGCTGACGCCGCCTTTGGCCAGCGCCTTGATAATGCTATCGGCATGGCAGGGGTCCAGCAGCGCCGCCAGCACCGCGCCCTTTTTCAGCTTCTTCGCCTCGGCTGCCGTGGGCTTGTTGATCTTCAGCACCACATCCGCGCCCAGCGCCTCATCCGCCGAACCCATTTTTGCCCCGGCTTCCCGGAACTGCGCGTCGGTGAAATGCGCGCCCTTGCCTGCGCCTTTCTCCACCAGCACTTGCGCGCCCTTCGCGATGAATTTCTTCACAGTCTCCGGCGTCGCGGCAACCCGCGCCTCGCCCTTCAATGATTCTTTCGGTATTCCAATGATCATGCTGTTTTTCTGTAGTTTGTTATGCGGCAATGCGCTCGACAGGCGAACTGGCGATTATAGAGACAAGGAATCACATTAGAAAGAGTGATGCGCGATGCTTTGCCCGGCTTGGCAGGTAACAAGAATCATTGCCGCCGTTCGCTACGCAAAAGACAGCGTGCAGGAGCGGCGCTCTCGCGGCGATTGGCGACGAGCGCGGTGGCTAACCGACGCTCCAGCGCATTGCCTTGGTGCCACGTTTGGTGACAAATGTCGCTGCCGAGCCGCCGAGTTTGTTGGCGGCGATGATGCCTGCCCAGAGGATAACGGCCGCTGCCAGGTAATTTACGGCTCGAGAAATACTCACGGCAATAGTGCCTATATCTTTGTTGTCTGTAGTCGGGCCACTAATGTTCGCTGCCTGCATGCCTTCTATCATCTTCAGAGAGAGATAGAGCATAAATACCATAATCGGCGCCAGGAACGTCCACTTGAGCATATTCTCCCACCAATTGGACGCATACTGTCGCGTAGAGGGAAACGCCGCCGCGATAAACCCGATTGGCGAGACGATAAGCAAAATGATAAACATCACCAGCCGCAAAAGAAACAGCACGCCCATGATGATAAAGATCATCCCAAAGATAAACAAAAAGAGACCATTGAAAATCATATCCACGGCGCGCGCCTTCTTGTAGTCTTCACCGCTGGGCACGAAAATCTCTATTACTTTCGCATCAAGAGCCACTTTCTCTATAGCAGTGGGGTTTTTCTTTTCTTGGTCGCCAGGCGGATGATATTCTTGAAACGTCTGCTCATAGAAATACGTCAGCGTGATATTGCCCATATCGATAAACATCCGCGTAATCGGCCAGGAGAAATTCACGAGGAGCGCCATAAGCACGATCATGAGAAGGGTGTTTTTGAGGTGCCACTTCTGGATCTGGAAAATCGTAGAAAACGCTGACAGCAACAACACCAAAATCAAAAAGATATTAAGCAAATCCCGCACCACCGACCACAGCCCATACATCCACTCAGAGTTTGCGCTATTAAAAACCAGATTAAAAATATCCGGATTCAGGAAAAACTCCGCCAGCAACGCGCCAATGCGTAGCAACACGCTCATCGGAAGCACCCAGGCAACGTACAGCACATCCCGCACCGCCTTTTCAGTTGTGCTGGGACCTTTAACTGGTGGCTGGTAATCAGGGGAACCTGCTAAGTGTTGCATACATTCTTGTTGTTCGAGAGCGCCAGGACAAGTTTGACACCTATTTGTCGTTGTGCACTCAGTTGAAGTTTGGGTTCCAGTACTTTGCCCTTGCCCAGCGATTTGCCCATTATTAGCTTGGTCATCCGCCGCAATGACATCAGTTCCAGGATACAATCCCACAACAAAAAACCAGACAAAGCCGATGCTTAGAACAGTTTTTCGCAAAAGTGTCATTACGATAAATCACTAAAAATAATATCCTTCATTATAGCACAAAATAGAGAGAATCATTCTGTGGGTAACTTTGAATTAACATGGTGTGATATGAAGAAAAAGGAAATAAAAAAAGCCCGTGGAAATATTCCCTCGGGCTAAGTAATGCAGAAACACAAACCTAATTAAAATACGCCTTTTTCATTCTCGGCAAAACCTCGCTTTGTGCAAGATTTATGTTTTGTGCATGTTTAATCCATAGAGTAGAATCAAAATCGCCATAACTAAGTTCTCCACTTGAGTTAATTACGGGGTGTTTGATTCCTACTACTACCATGTGGTTATCATAATAAAACGCATCATCCCCAGACTCATTTCTGAGAATTTTGTAATGGAGTTTTACAATCGCAGAATACTGCAAGTCATCAGCTGGGGTCTTTTTTGCCTCGTACGAAAGAAATTGAACCTGAATTGGTCCCTCAATTCTTTGAAATCTGACGTCCTCGGATATTTTACGAATTTTTTTCATAGCTTCCAGTGCTGATTTTTTTGCAGCCAGCTCAATCTCTGCTTTTGAGCGGCGCTCGAGTTCAGCGGATTCGGGGCTGTTGTGGATGATTTTGGTATCCAGAATATCGGACACCTTCTCCTTGATCCCTTCGCCCAGGCGACCCAGTTTCTTGAGCGCGCCTTCCCTGCCAACGCCGGCAGCGATATCGCTGTTGGTCTCCACCTTCGCCACCACCTGCGGCGCATCGGTCTGCGGATTGCCCGCGGCGTTGAGTACACCGGCTTGTCTGGCCAGGTAAATGCTGGTGATGGCGATGGCCGCTACCGCCAGTACGCCCAGGGAAAGTTTCTTGATATTCATGGCTGTTTCCTCGCTGAAATAAACCGGCGTGGGCCGGTATTGTCCGTCGCTGCCCGAGCCGCTGCTCTGAACGCGGGCATTTTAACGCCAACCGCTGACAGTTTCAGCCTGCTTCCCGCATTGAAATGATAACGCTGCTTTATTGCTGTCCGGTAAATCCGGTGGCTGCGGGATGGTGGCGTCTTACAGGCGGCGGGCGAATTCCGCCGGGGTTTCCACGGGATACTGTTCGCGCAGCGCAATCAGGTCGTTGTCGCCGGAGACCAGATAGTCTGCGTTCCCGGCAATCAGGCTGGCAAGTATGGGCGAATCGTCCGGGTCGGCGGGAACCTGAACGGCCACGCCGCTGATATCCACAATTTCGACGCGCAAGTATAGCTGGCGAATGAACGCCTGAATTTCCTCCCTGTTCCATCGCAGCAGTTTACTGACTCTGGGGTAGGCCAATACCCGCGCCAGTTCGGCGAGCTGGTATTCGCAGCTGACGATATCGAAGCTGTGGTTGTCCCAGGCCGCAATGATTTTTCCTGGCGCTCCACGGGAACTCGCAAACCCGGACAGAAACACATTGCTGTCCAGTACGATTTTCACTCGGGCGTCTGTTTGCGCGTGTTTTCGATGGCCTCGTCGAATAATGACGTGATCCCTGTTTCGTCAAGTTCGGCAAAAGCATCGGAGAAGCGGCTTCGCAGTTTGGCGAAGTTCTCGTCCAGATGTCGAAGACGCTCAAATAAAGCCATGTCGATCAATGCGGCAACGGGCTTGCCTCCCTTGGTAATCATGACTGAATCGCCGCGATACCTGACTTCATCCAGCAATTCGCCAAGGTTGTTTCTTACCTTCATGGCAGGGGCTTCACGTATCATGCTAATCACCTTAATCATGTCAATTGGGGTGATGTTAGCAAATCCGGGCGCGAAAGAACACGTCTTGAGGGAGCGCTGATTAACCCAGGATAGGCGTACGCTGGCTAAAAGCGCCTCGATTTGCCACAGACAGAATCATTGTCGCCGCTCAATGCGATTAAAGACAGCGTGCAGGAGCCGCGCCAGCGTCGAGTTCGTCGGCGGGGTATGCCAGCGTTTTTTTCGGGCAGCCGCGGCGCCGGTATCGGGTATACTTCGCGTTTTTCCGCCGGGGAGCCGCCAATGAAACGTTTTATCGACCTGATTCGCGCCTGTCTGACCGATGTCAAAGAGCTGATGCCGTGGGATCTGGTGGAGCGGCTGCAGGCGAATCCGGATTTGCTGATCGTCGATGTGCGCGAGCCGTACGAGTACGAGGCCATGCACATGGAGAATTCCCTGCTGGTGCCGCGCGGCATACTGGAATCCGCCGCCGAGTGGGATTTCGAGGAAACCGAGCCGGAGCTGGTGCGGGCGCGCGACCGCGAGCTGGTGGTAGTGTGTCGTTCGGGCAACCGTTCGCTGCTGGCGGCCAATTCGCTGCAGGTGCTGGGTTACAACAACGTGAAGTCGCTGGCCACCGGGCTGAGAGGCTGGAACGACTACGAGCAGCCGCTGGTGGACGCCGCGGGCAGGCGCGTGGATATCGAGCTGGCAGACGATTATTTCACGCCAAAACTGCGCCCGGAGCAGCTGAGGCCGAAGGACGGCTGAACGCTAACTTGGCTTTTCTTGCTTTTTGTCAAGTCTGCCCGCCGCCTTCTGGCTTAAGATAGCGAAATACTAATAAGCCCGGTATGCGCCAACAGGAGCGAACATGCATAAAGCTGAACAGGTAGTCATCGACGGTAACGAAGCGGCGGCGCGCGTCGCTCACAAGACCAGCGAGGTCATCGCCATTTACCCTATCACGCCGTCGTCGCCCATGGGCGAGCAGTCGGATGAATGGTCGTCGCAGGGGCGCAGGAACCTGTGGGGCGAAGTACCGACGGTGGTGGAAATGCAGAGCGAGGGCGGCGCGGCGGGGGCGGTGCATGGTTCGTTGCAGAGCGGCGCGCTGACCACCACCTTCACTTCATCGCAGGGTCTGCTGCTGATGATCCCCAACATGTACAAGATCGCCGGCGAGCTGACGCCGGCGGTGTTTCATGTGGCGGCGCGCTCGCTGGCGGCGCAGGCGCTGTCCATTTTCGGCGATCATTCCGACGTGATGGCTGTGCGCCAGACCGGGTTCGCCCTGCTGGCGGCCAATTCGGTGCAGGAAGCCCATGATATGGCGCTGATCGCGCAGGCGGCAACCCTGCAGTCGCGCATTCCGCTGGTGCATTTTTTCGACGGCTTTCGTACCTCACACGAGCTGTCGAAAATCGCGGCTCTGGACGAGGGGGTCATCCGCGCCATGATCGACGACGATCTGGTGCGCGCGCACCGCAAGCGCGGGCTGTCGCCGGACAATCCGGTGATTCGCGGCACTTCGCAAAACCCCGATGCCTATTTTCAGGCGCGCGAAACGGTCAATCCCTATTATCAGGCCATGCCCGCCATCGTACAGGCCGCCATGGACCGTTTCGCCGGGCTGACCGGGCGGCAATACCGCCTGTTTGACTATGTGGGCGCGGCGGATGCGGAAAAGGTTATTGTGCTCATGGGCTCCGGCGCGGAGACGGCCCACGAAACGGTCGAGCACCTGAACGCCCACGGCGACAACGTGGGGCTGCTGAAAGTGCGTCTGTACCGGCCTTTCGACGCTGTCGCGCTGCTGGCGGCGCTGCCGGAGTCGGCCCGGCGCATTGCCGTGCTGGATCGCACCAAGGAGCCGGGTGCCGACGGCGAGCCCCTGTACAAGGATGTGGTAACGGCTCTGGCGCAACAGGCTTTTGCCAGCGGCGGCGAGCTGCCGCTGGTGATCGGCGGGCGTTATGGTTTGTCGTCGAAGGAATTCACCCCGGCCATGGTCAGGGCGGTCTTCGACGAGCTGGATCGGAAGCAGCCGAAAAACCATTTCACCATCGGCATTCATGACGATGTTTCCAATACCAGCCTGGAATGGGACGACAGTTTCACTACCGACGCCGCCAGGTCCGGCACCCACTGCCTGTTCTATGGCCTCGGCAGCGACGGCACGGTAAGCGCCAACAAGAACTCGATCAAGATTATTGGCGAAGACCCGGCCATTCACGCCCAGGGTTATTTCGTCTACGACTCGAAAAAGGCTGGCGCGGTGACCATTTCCCATCTGCGCTTCGGCCCGCAGCCGATTCGTTCCACCTATCTGATCGGCGATGGCGAGGCGCAGTTCGTGGCCTGCCACCAGCCGGTGTTTCTGGAGCGCTACCCCATGCTGGACAAGGCGGCGCCCGGTGGCGTGTTCCTGCTCAACACCAGCAAGGGCAGGGATCAGGCCTGGGACAGCCTGCCGCGTCCGTTCCAGCAGCAGATCATCGACAAGCAACTGAAATTCTATGTCATCGACGCCTATGCCGTGGCCCGGGAGGCGGGCATGGGCCGGCGCATCAACACCATTATGCAGACCTGCTTTTTCGCCATTTCCGGTATATTGCCGCGTGATGAAGCCATTACAAAGATCAAACAGGCGGTTGAGAAAACCTACGGGCGCAAGGGCCGGCGCATTGTGGACATGAACAACCGCGCCATTGATTCGACTCTGGCGCAGTTGCACGAAGTGAAGACGCCGGACGCCATCACCAGCGATCTGGAACAGCGGCCGCCAGTGCCGGATACTGCGCCGGAGTTCGTGCGCAAGGTAACGGCGAAACTCATTGCCGGGGTCGGCGACACTATCCCGGTGAGTGCCTTCCCGGCGGATGGCTCCTGGCCGCTGGGCACCGCCGCCTACGAAAAGCGCAATCTGGCGCTGGAAGTACCGATCTGGGACGAAAACCTGTGTATCGACTGCGGCAAGTGTCCATTCGTGTGCCCGCATGCAGCGATTCGCAGCAAGGCCTTCCCCGAGGTTGATGTGAAGGACGCGCCCGCCAGTTTCCGCCATGCGCCGATCAAGGGCAAGGAGTTCGAGCCGGGCACGCATATCGCCTATCAGGTGGCGCCGGAAGACTGCACCGGCTGCGGCTTGTGCGTGGAAGTCTGTCCGGTGCGCGACAAGAGCAACGCCAGCCGCAAGGCGCTGAACATGGCGCCCCATGAAGAAGTGGTACGGGCGGAAGCGGAGGCCTGGGACTATTTTTGTACGCTGCCGGATTATGACCGGACTAAAATACGCTGGGGCACCATGAAAGGCGCGATGCTGGCGGAGCCGCTGTTCGAGTTTTCCGGCGCCTGCGTGGGTTGCGGCGAAACGCCTTACGTCAAGCTGGCGACGCAGCTGTTCGGTGACCGCATGCTCATCGCCAACGCCACCGGCTGTTCTTCCATCTACGGCGGCAATCTGCCGACCACGCCTTATACCACCAATATCGACGGGCGTGGCCCGGCCTGGAACAATTCATTGTTCGAGGACAATGCCGAATTCGGTCTGGGTATGCGTCTGGCGGTGGATCAGCACGCCTCGCACGCCCGCGCCCTGTTAAAGGAGATGGAGTCGGTGGCCGGCAGCGAGCTGGTGGAAGCCATATTGAATGCGGATCAGACCGACGAGCCGGGCATCCATGAGCAGCGCCAGCGCGTGGAAGCACTGAAAGCGAAGCTGGAAAAATCCCGCGACGAGCGCGCGCCGCGTCTGCTGTCGGTGGCGGACTACCTGGTGAAAAAAAGCACCTGGATCATCGGCGGCGACGGCTGGGCCTACGATATCGGCTTTGGCGGTCTGGATCATGTGCTGGCTTCGGGCCGTGATGTCAACGTGCTGGTGCTGGACACCGAGGTCTATTCCAACACCGGCGGGCAGATGTCCAAGGCCACGCCGCTGGGCGCGGTGGCCAAGTTTGCTGCTGGCGGCAAGCCGCTGCAGAAAAAGGATCTGTCCATGATAGCCATGGCCTACGAGACCGTGTACGTGGCGCACGTCGCCTTCGGCGGCAAGGACATGCAGACCCTGAAGGCTTTCATGGAGGCAGAGTCCTACCCCGGTCCGTCACTGATTATCGCCTACAGTCCCTGCATCGCCCACGGTGTTGATCTCAAGTATAACCTGCGGCAGCAGGATCTGGCGGTGAAGGCCGGCCACTGGTCGCTGTTCCGTTTCGATCCGCGCCGCATCGAGCAGGGCAAGAATCCGCTGCAACTGGATTCCAAAGAGCCGTCCATACCGTTTG
>JALXFQ010000025.1 GCA_027067235.1 Gammaproteobacteria bacterium | reverse complement strand
GAGCGGACGTGGGATTGGCGCCGATGATCATCAGACAGTCGGCCTGCGTGATTTCGTCCACCGAATTGGTGGCGGCGCCAGTGCCCAGTGTTTGCTGCATGCCCCACGCCGTGGGCGCATGGCAGACACGGGCGCAGCCGTCGATATTGTTGGTGCCGACCACTGCGCGCATGAATTTCTGCATCAGATAGTTTTCTTCGTTGGTGCAGCGCGCGGAGGAAATACCGGCAATGGCATCGGCGCCATGCTGCTCGCGAATTTGCGAAAATTTTTCTGCGATGGTGTCCAGGGCCTGGTCCCAGCTGCATGGCTGCAACTGGCCGTCCTGGCGCATCAGCGGTGTGCGCAGGCGCTCCGGGCTGTGCGCGAATTCAAAGGCGTAACGACCCTTGAGGCAGGTATGGCCGCGATTGGCGGCGGCATCCTCCGCGCCGCTGATGGCGACCACCCGCTGGTCCCTGACCTTGACTTCAAGGTTGCAGCCCACGCCGCAATAGGTGCAGACCGTTCTCACCTGCCGGTCGTACTGCCGCGTCTTGGAGCGATAGCGGTCGCTGAGGGCGTTGGTGGGGCAGGTCTGCACGCAGCGGCCGCAGGATACGCAGCCCGCCGCCGAGAATGTCTCGCCAGCGCCCTGAATAATATGGCTGAGGCTGCCGCGGCCCGCCATGGCCAGAATGAACTCGCCCTGGATTTCGTCGCAGGCGCGCACGCAGCGGTAGCAATGGATGCATTCGGCGGGGTCGAAACGGATATAGGGGTGGCTGTTTTCCGCCTCGCCGGGCTCCGCCGCACGCGGGTAGGGCGTCTGGTGCACACCGTACTCCTGCAGCAACTGCTGGAACGGCGTGGCGTTTTCCCCCGCCGCGGGTTGCTGGCGCCCGGCGGGAAACTGACTCAGCAGCAGTTCGAGTATCTGCCTGCGCATGCGCTGTATGCGGTCGTTGCGGGTGCTGACGTGCTGTCCGGCCATCACCGGCGTATGGCAGGCGGCCAGCAAGCGCCCGGGCTGTCCGGCTTCCTGCGCCACCTCCACCAGACACAGGCGGCAGGCGCCGAACGGCTTGAGCGCCGGGTCGTTGCACAATACCGGTATTTCCCGCTCGCCCAGATGGCGGCTGACCCATTGATAAAGGGTTTCTCCGGGTTCGAAGGCTTGCTCGGTGCCATTCAGCAAGGCGCTATTCACGGGGTTTCCTCCCAGCCCGTGAAACAGGGTTGCAGTTCTTGCCGAAACTGATCCAGGCAGTTCCTGACCGGCAACGGCAGTCCGCCGCCCAGCGCGCACAGGGAACCGCTTTCCAGTGTTTCCAGCAATGCGTTCATCAGCGCCATGTCGATAGGCTGTTTGTCCGCTGCCTGCAGCATGGCTGCTGCTTTCGCCGTGCCCACCCGGCAGGGCGTGCATTTGCCGCAGGATTCATGCGCCATGTAAGCGAACAGATGCCGCAGCAGTTCGATCATGGGGTAATTCTGCGGGATGGCGATGATGCCGGCATGTCCCAGGCTGTAACCGGCCTTGCGCATGGCGTCGAAGTCAATGGTGAGATCATCAATCCGGTCAATGGCGATGATGCTGCCCAGCGGGCCACCCACCTGCAAGGCTTTTACCGGCGCGCGCAAGCCGCCGGCGTGCCGGTTTATCAGTTCACCCAGGTTGCCGCCGAAATCCACCTCGTACAGGCCCGGGCGGACAAACTGGCTGTCCAGCGACAACAGCTTGCTGCCGGTGCTGGCCGGTGTACCGATGGCGGCAAAGGCGCTGCCGCCGTGTTGCAGTATCCACGGAATATTGGCGAAGGTTTCCACATTGGACACTACCGTGGGTTTCCCCCACAGGCCGTACTGGGCCGGGTAGGGCGGCCGCACCCGCACTTCCGGCCGCAGCCCTTCGATGGAATTGAGCAGGGCGGTTTCTTCGCCACAGACATAAGAGCCCGCGCCCTCGGTGACGTGAAAGCGAATCCGGCCGCTCAACTCATCCGGCCATTGCCGGTACTGGTCGATGGCGGACTGGACCGCGCGCATGGCCTCGGGGTATTCCAGGCGTATGTACAGCACGCAATCGGTGGCGCCGCTGGCGATGGCGGCAGCGTACATGCCCGCCATGACCTTGTGGGGATGCTGTTCCAGCAGATAGCGGTCGGAAAAAGCGCCCGGATCGCCTTCATCTGCGTTGCAGACTATGTACTTCTGGTCGGCTGTTTCACGGGCGCAGGCAGCCAGTTTGAAAGCAAAGGCGAAACCCGCGCCGCCGCGTCCGCGCAAGGCGGAGGTTTCCAGCTCTGCAATGATGCTGTCCGGCTGGCTCAGGGCGACTGAGTACAAATCTTTCGCGGAAGCCACCGCGCCTGTGAGTATGCCCTGCGATGACAGGTCGAATACCGGCATGGCCGGCTGACCGATGCTTTCTGCGTCCACGCACCATGTGGAGAAACCGTCGTTGTCCCGTTTCAGCAAACCGCCGCCGGCATAGCAATAGCCCAGGCACAGAGCTTCACCGGCGTCGGCATGCCTGCTCCCGGCATGGGCGCAAGTGCCCGATACCAGGCAGGCAGTGCCCTTGCAGACCCAGTGTTTTCGCTGCCTGTTTTCGGGCTGCAGATAGTCATAGAAGCTGGCCGTGCCCGTGGTGAAAGACGGGTTGAGGGCCAGCTCCCGGGCGAGTGCATCAAGATTTTCGCCCGCGCCGCTCTGTATACGTCGAAAGACGTTGTCTTTCAGGACCTTGCGGTAACTCTGCCAACGTGCGTTCTCTGACATGCTGTTATACGGCCATCAGCCGTCCTCTAGCAGGTATTTCGCGTGATGACGGATATGGTCTGCCATGAAGGTGGAAATAAAGAAATAGCTGTGGTCATAGCCCTCCTGCATGCGCAGTTTGAGAGATTGCCCCGCCTGCCTGCAGGCTTTCTCAAACAGTTCCGGGCGTAAATGCTGTTGCAGAAACGGGTCGGCATCGCCCTGGTCGATGAGTATTTCAGTATCAATGGCATGGCCCGAACTGACCAGTTCGACAGCATCATATTCCTTCCATGTTTCCGGGTCGTCGCCCAGGTAGCCGGCCAGGGCTTTCTGCCCCCACGGAACCTG
>JALXFQ010000024.1 GCA_027067235.1 Gammaproteobacteria bacterium | reverse complement strand
TGGCCGGCTCGAAACCCTGCATGAAATGGCCCAGCTTGTCGTAATTGTTGCGGCTCTGATGCAGGGCATCCCTGATCCAGTCGAACAGCGGCACTTCCGCATAGGTATAGTGGCCGCCCACCATCAGAATAATGCTGTGAACCAGTATCAGGAAGTACAGCAACGGCGTCAGCGGAAAGCTCTTGCGGGTCCAGGCCAGCAGCACCAGACCGATCAGCGCCGGCGCCACTTCCAGCGCCCAGGTAGCCATGTCCCTGGGGTGTATGACGGACCATATCAGTACAGCAAAATAAATGACCAGCCAGGCTGCTGTTTTCATGGTTTGGGGAAACCTCCGCTGCGTATCTGGTCAGCTAGTGTAGTAAGAATCGACGCGCGATAAAAGGCAGCCGCGCGTCCGATGCGTCGCTACAGTATATACCGGGCAAGGTCTTCGTCGCCGGCCAGATCGGACAAATGCTCGTCCACATAGGCGGCGTCAACAGTGAGTGATCGGCCGGTCTGGTCCGAGGCCTCGAACGAAACCGTTTCCAGCAAACGTTCCATCACTGTATGCAGGCGGCGAGCGCCGATATTTTCGGTGGTTTCGTTCACTTGCCAGGCAATTTCGGCAATACGTTTGACGCCGTCGTCGGCAAATTGCAGCTCAAATTTTTCTGTCGCCAGCAACGACTGATACTGCTCGGTAAGCGATGCGTCCGGCTCGGTAAGTATGCGCACGAAATCATCCGATGACAACGCAGACAGCTCCACCCGTATGGGTAGCCGGCCCTGTAATTCCGGAATCAGGTCGGATGGTTTGGACAAATGAAAAGCGCCGGAGGCGATGAACAGTATATGATCGGTTTTCACCATGCCGTATTTGGTGGAAACGGTGGAACCCTCTACCAGCGGCAGCAAATCGCGCTGTACGCCTTCGCGCGAGACCTCGCCGCCCCGGGACTCCGAGCCGCCCACCACCTTGTCCAGCTCATCGAGAAAAACAATGCCATTCTGTTCGGCCTGCTCCACTGCCGACAGCTTGATCTCTTCCTCGTTGACCAGCTTTGCGGCTTCTTCGTCGATGAGCAATTTCATGGCCTCACGAATTTTCAGCTTGCGGGTATGGGTTTTGCCCCGCGACATGTTCTGGAACATGTCCTGAATCTGGCCGGAGATTTCCTCCATGCCCGGCGGCCCGAAAATTTCCATGCCGGGCGCTGTCGCCGCCAGGTCGATTTCGATTTCCTGCTCATCCAGATCGCCGTTTTGCAGTTTCTGGCGAAACCGTTTGCGCGCGGCGCCTTCCTCCGCCGGCCGGTCACTGTTCAGGTCATCCCAGCCGGCGCCCATTTCGCGGGCCGGGGGCAGCAATACATCCAGTATCCGGTCTTCGGCGCCGGAAACCGCCTGGCTGCGTTTCTTTTCCATCTCGTTTTCGCGCACTTTCTTGATGGACATTTCCACCAGATCACGGATGATCGAGTCCACTTCACGGCCAACATAACCGACTTCCGTGAACTTGGTCGCCTCCACCTTGATGAACGGCGCATTGGCCAGACGCGCCAGACGACGCGCTATTTCGGTTTTGCCCACGCCCGTAGGGCCGATCATCAGTATGTTTTTCGGGGTGATTTCGCGCCGCAGCTCATCATCCGGCACCTGCATTCTGCGCCAGCGGTTGCGCAAGGCGATGGCCACGGCCTTTTTCGCCTGTGGCTGGCCAACAATATGTTTGTCCAGTTCCTGGACGATTTCACGGGGCGTCATCTGTGACATGGCTCGCTATTTTTCCAGAACTTCGATGGTGAGATTGCTGTTGGTGTAGATGCAAATATCCGCAGCAATATGCAGGGATTTCTCGACGATATCGCGTGGCGCGAGATTCGTGTTGTCCATCATCGCGGTCGCCGCCGCCCGGGCGTAGGAGCCGCCGGAACCGATAGCAATAAGGCCCCGCTCCGGTTCGATAACATCGCCATTACCGGAGATCAGCAGGCTGGCTTCACGGTCGGCCACCGCCAGCAGGGCCTCCAGCTTGCGCAGCATGCGGTCAGTGCGCCAGTCCTTGGCCATCTCCACCGCCGAGCGCACCAGATGACCGGAATGCTTTTGCAGTTTGCCCTCGAAGCGTTCGAACAGGGTAAAGGCGTCGGCGGTGCCGCCGGCAAACCCGGCGATTACCTGGTCGTTATACAAACGCCGCACCTTGCGCGCATTGCCTTTCATCACAGTGTCGCCCAGAGTGACCTGACCATCGCCACCGATAACGACCTGGTTATCATTACGCACGGATATGATCGTGGTACCGGAAAACTGTTTCATTTCACCAGCTTCAGATGACTGTTTTTTCTGGCCGGTTTTTCCGGCGCGGTTTTGTCCGACGGAGCCCCCGCCAGATCGTCGGGAGCAGCCGTGTCTTCTTCGTTAAAGGACAGGCCTTCGCCGGTTTCGCGGGCGTAAATGGCGCCCACCGCGCTGACCGGAACCTCGATGCTCATGTGCCGGCCGCCGAAAGCGGCAGAAAAAAAGATATAGCGGTTTTCCATGCTCAGGTCTTTCACCGCGCCGGGGTGAATATTCAGCACTATCCTGCCGTCGCTGACATGTTCAGACGGCACCACCACACCTTCCTTATCGGCAAACACCATGAGATAGGGCGTATAGCTGTTATCCAGCGCCCATTCATAGATAGCCCGGATCAGATAGGGCTTGGTCGGAGTCTGGCTCAATATTCGATTCCGCGAATGTCTTTTTCCGGTTCGGTCAGGCTGGTCTGAAACGACTGGCGGGCAAACACGCGGTCGGCGTAATCCAGCGTGGCCTTTGCCTGCACCGGCAGTTCCACACCGATGGCAGGCAAACGCCACAGCAGTGGCGCAATCCAGGCATCGGCGAGACTGAAATCCTCGCCCAGCATGTAGTCCTGCCGCTCCAGAAATACCGATATGGCGGTGAGTTGGTCGCGGATGATCTTGCGCGCCTTGTCGGACCTGGCCGAACCTTTTTTTATCAGGTTATAGGCCTTGTACAGATCACGATTGAAACGCATGATCATGAGCCGGGCGCGGGCGCGATTGACCGGATCCACCGGCATCAGCGGCGGGTGCGGCAGGCGATC
>JALXFQ010000023.1 GCA_027067235.1 Gammaproteobacteria bacterium | reverse complement strand
GATTTATGAGCCGCCGTTGCAGTATCATTATCTGAAAAGGCCCTATGAGCTGATACCGCTGGCAGCGGAATCCATGCCGCAGACCATCTATCTGGGTTCAGACGAGCAGCCGCTGGGCGAAAATCCCGCCGCAAAAGATATCGCCTTCACCCTGTACCGGATACGTATTCGCCCCGGCATTCTGTATCAGCCCCATCCGGCGTTCGCGCGGGATGTGTTCGGTTCGCCCCGATATCTGGACATGGGGCGCAAGCGTCTGCGTGGTATCAACCAGCTGTCGGATTTCAGGGAAACCGGCACCCGTGAACTGGTTGCTGCGGATTATGTGTATGAAATCAAGCGTCTGGCGCACCCGGCCCTGCAGTCGCCCATCTTTGGCCTGATGTCTGAATACATCGTCGGGCTGGCCGACTATGCCAAAGTCCTGCAAACCGCCTGGGATGCGCTGAAAAAGCAGAAGGGCGAAAACGCGTTTCTGGATTTGCGGCGCTATGAGCTCGAAGGCGTTCGCGCCACTGACCGTTATACCTACGAGATAAAAATACGCGGTAAATATCCGCAAATGAAATACTGGCTGGCCATGCCGTTTTTTGCGCCCATGCCGGTGGAGGCCGACCGCTTCTACTCGCAGCCCGGGATGAAACAGAAGAACATTACTCTGGACTGGTATCCGGTGGGCACCGGGCCGTATATGCTGACGGTGAACAATCCCAATCGTAAAATGGTACTGGAGCGCAATCCCAATTTTCGCGGCGAGCCCTATCCGTCGGAAGGCGAGCCGGGCGATGCGGCAGAAGGCCTGCTGAAAATGGCGGGTAAAAACATGCCGTTCATTGACAAGGCGGTTTACAGTCTGGAAAAGGAGGCAATTCCGCAATGGACCAAATTTCTGCAGGGTTACTACGATGTGTCCGGCATCAATTCCGACAGCTTTGACCAGGCCATACAGTTTGGCGCGCAGGGTGATGTGGGCCTGACGCCGAACATGCGGGACAAGGGCATCAAGCTGAAAACCACGGTGCAGTCGTCGATTTTCTATCTCGGTTTCAACATGCTGGACCCGGTGGTCGGCGGCGACAGCGAGCGCGCGCGCAAGTTGCGTCAGGCCATTGCCATTGCCGCGGACTATGAAGAATACATCGCCATTTTTTCCAATGGCCGCGGCATCCCGGCGCAGGGCCCGATTCCGCCCGGTATTTTTGGTTATCGCGAGGGCAGGGAAGGCATCAATCCGCGGGTCTATGACTGGGTTGACGGCAAGGCGGTGCGTAAACCGCTGACCGAGGCCCTGCGTCTGATGCAGGAGGCCGGCTACGAAAACGGTATCGATGCCCAGACCGGCAAGCCATTAACGCTGTATTTCGATGTCACGGCGACCGGCCCGGATGACAAGGCAGTGCTGGACTGGTGGCGCAAGCAGTTCAACAAACTGCATATCAATCTGGTGATCCGCAACACTACCTATAACCGGTTTCAGGAAAAAATGCTCAAGGGTACGGAGCAGTTGTTTCGCTGGGGCTGGAATGCGGATTACCCCGACCCGGAAAATTTTCTGTTTTTGCTCTACGGGCCGAATAAAAAGGTGGGAAAAGGCGGGGAAAACGCCGCCAACTACGAAAACCCGGAATTTGACGCTCTGTTCGTGAAAATGAAAAACATGGATAACGGCCCGGAAAGGCAGGCGATCATCGACCGCATGGTGGACATTGTTCGCCGCGACTCGCCCTGGCTGTGGGGCATCAATCCCAAAAGTTTTGCGCTTTACCATGCCTGGTACGGCAACGCCAAGCCCAATCTGATGGCGAATAACGGTTTGAAATACAAGACGATTGATGCGCAGTTGCGTAACGATTTGCGCGAGCGCTGGAACAAGCCGATTCTGTGGCCGCTGTTTGTCTTGCTGGTTCTGGTACTGGCGTTTCTGATTCCGGGCTTCATCGGCTGGTACCGGCGCGAACACGGGGCGAATTCATGATTGCCTATATCATCCGGCGCCTGCTGTACGCCATCCCGATCCTGATCGGTGTCAATATCATCACTTTCGTACTGTTCTTCGTGGTGAACTCACCGGACAACATGGCGCGCATGCACCTGGGCATGAAACATGTCACGCCGGAGGCGGTGCAGCAGTGGAAGCATGAACACGGTTATGACAAGCCGCTGATCTACAACGCGCAGAGAAAGGGGACAAAAAAGCTCACTGACACCATTTTCTACAACAAGTCCGTGAAGCTGTTCGCTTTCCGGTTCGGCCAGTCCGACAGCGGCCGCAACATCGCCTACGACATCCGCCAGCGCATGTGGCCCAGTCTGTCCATCGCCCTGCCGACCTTTGTGGTGGGACTGTTGCTGAATATCACCCTGGCCCTGTTGCTGGTGTTCTTCCGCCATACCTATATCGATTTCTGGGGCGTGGTGACACTGGTGGTGATGATGTCCATTTCGTCGCTGTTCTATATCATCGGTGGCCAGTATCTGGTGGGCAAATTGCTGCATCTGGTGCCCATATCGGGTTATGGCGAAGGCGAGAGCGTATGGAAGTTCCTGATACTGCCGGTGGTTATCGGCGTGGTCTCCGGCATTGGCGGCGGCACGCGCTGGTATCGCACTATTTTTCTGGAAGAAAGCGGCAAGGATTATGTGCGCACCGCCCGCGCCAAGGGCGTGTCCGAGCTGCGCGTGCTGTTCCGGCATGTACTGAAAAACGCCATGATTCCCATCCTCACCGGCGTCGTCGTGGTCATCCCCATGCTGTTCATGGGCAGCCTGATACTGGAATCGTTTTTTGGCATTCCCGGCCTCGGCAGTTATACCATCGACGCCATCAACAAGCAGGATTTCGCCATTGTGCGCGCCATGGTGTTTCTCGGTTCTGTGCTGTATATCATCGGCCTGATTCTGACCGACATATCCTATACCCTGGTTGACCCGCGGGTGCGGCTGGAATGATGGCGGGCATGAGCTTTCAGCCGTATTTCCTGTGGACCGATACGCTGTTCTGGCTGCTGCTCGTGGTGGCCGTAATCCTTGCCGTCTATGCCTCGCGCAAGCCGCATCTGCGCGTTCCCTGGCATCAGGTGGCGCGCAGCAAAACCGGTGCGGTATCCGCCAT
>JALXFQ010000022.1 GCA_027067235.1 Gammaproteobacteria bacterium | reverse complement strand
AATCCCCGCCTTTTCCCTGCGCGGAATCCGTACCGCGCCGGTACCAGCAACGAGAAACAGCCATGGCGGGTAAAACCCTTTACGACAAGATCTGGGATGCGCATGTGGTCCGCGAGGACGATAACGGCGCGTCGCTGCTTTATATTGACCGGCATCTGCTGCATGAAGTGACATCGCCGCAGGCCTTTGAGGGGCTGCGGCTGGCGGGTCGCAAGCCGTGGCGGGCGACGTCGAATCTGGCGGTGCCGGATCATAACGTGCCCACCGATAACCGCGAGCGCGGCATTACCGACCTGGTGTCGAAGATTCAGGTGAAAACGCTGGATCAGAACTGCTCCGAGTTCGGCATTACCGAGTACCCCATGAATGACGTGCGTCAGGGCATCGTGCATGTCATCGGCCCGGAGCAGGGTTTCACCTTGCCGGGCATGACCATTGTTTGCGGCGATTCGCATACCTCCACCCACGGCGCGTTTGGCGCGCTGGCGTTTGGTATCGGCACTTCGGAGGTGGAACATGCGCTGGCGACGCAGACGCTGGTGCAGAAGAAATCGAAATCCATGCGCATTACCGCCAACGGCAAGCTGCCGCGGGGCGTTTACGCGAAAGACCTGATTCTTGCCATCATCGGCCAGATCGGCACGGCGGGCGGTACTGGCTACACCATCGAATTTGCCGGCGAGGCGGTGCGCGACCTGTCCATGGAAGGGCGCATGACCATGTGCAATATGGCCATCGAGGCGGGTGCGCGCGCCGGGCTGGTGGCGGTGGATGACAAAACCATCGCTTATGTCGAGGGTCGCCGCTTCGCGCCCGCTGGCGAGCAGTGGGAGCGGGCTGTTTCGGCGTGGAAGGAACTGGTCAGCGACGAGGATGCGGTGTTCGATCTGGAAGTCGAACTGGATGCGTCTGCGCTGGCGCCGCAGGTGACCTGGGGCACGTCGCCGGAAATGGTGGTGTCCATAGCGGACAGCGTGCCGAATCCGGCCCGTGAGCCGGACGAGATACGTCGCAACGGCATGGAGAAGGCGCTGGCCTATATGGGGCTGGAGGCGGACACGCCCATGTCGGCGATTGCGCTGGACAAGGTTTTCATTGGTTCCTGCACCAATTCGCGCATCGAGGATTTGCGTGTGGCGGCGCAGGTGGCGAAGGGCCGCAAGGTGGCGGACAACATCAGGCTGGCGCTGGTGGTGCCGGGTTCCGGCCTGGTCAAGCAGCAGGCCGAGGAGGAAGGGCTGGACGTGATTTTCCGCGAGGCGGGTTTTGACTGGCGCGAGCCGGGCTGTTCCATGTGTCTGGCCATGAACGCCGACCGGCTGGAGCCGGGCGAGCGCTGCGCTTCCACCTCCAACCGCAATTTCGAGGGTCGGCAGGGGCAGGGCGGACGCACGCATCTGGTGTCGCCCGCCATGGCTGCCGCCGCCGCCATTGCCGGCCATTTCACTGACGTACGGGAGATGCTGTAATGCAGCCGTTCAAGAATATCAACGGGTTGGTGGTTCCGCTGGATCGCCCCAATGTGGACACCGACGCGATTATCCCCAAGCAGTTTCTGAAATCCATCAAGCGCACCGGCTTTGGCAAGTATCTGTTCGACGAATGGCGCTATCTGGACCACGGCGAGCCGGACATGGATTGCAGCAACCGTCCGCTGAACAAAGAATTCGTGCTGAATCAGCCGCGTTATGAAGGCGCGGAGATTCTGCTGGCGCGGGACAATTTTGGCTGTGGCTCATCGCGCGAGCACGCGCCGTGGGCGCTGCAGGATTATGGCTTTAGGGTGATTATCGCGCCCAGTTTCGCGGATATTTTCTATAACAACTGTTTCAAGAATGGCCTGTTGCCCATTGTGCTGGACGGCGTGACCGTGGATCGTTTGTTCGAGGAGACGCAGGCCGACAAGAGCTATCGTCTGGACGTGGATCTGGAGCAGCAGACGGTGACCACGCCCGCTGGCGACCATTTTGACTTCGACGTGGATCCGTTTCGCAAACAGGCGCTGCTGCAGGGGCTGGATGAAATCGGCCTGACCCTGCAACACGCTGACGAGATAGCGGCTTACGAAGAACGCCGCAGAAAAGAACAGCCGTGGCTGTTTTTCGAGAATTGAGAGACTTATCAAGATGACCAGAAAAATTGCAGTATTGCCCGGCGATGGCATCGGGCACGAGATCATGGACGCCGCCATGGCGGTGCTGGCCTGCCTGGAGCTGAATCACGGCTTCGACGCCGAATACGAAACCGCCATGGTGGGCGGTACGGCCTATGATGAATTCGAACATCCGCTGCCGGAATCCACGCTGAAGCTGGCGAAAGAGGCGGATGCGGTGCTGCTGGGCGCGGTGGGCGGCTATGAGTGGGAGCATCTTGATATTTCAGTGCGGCCGGAAATTGCCTTGCTGGGCCTGCGTTCCGAGCTGGATCTGTTTTCCAATCTGCGCCCGGCCATCCTCTATCCGCAGCTGGCGGACGCGTCCTCACTGAAGCCGGAACTGGTGGCGGGGCTGGACATCATGATCGTGCGCGAACTCACCGGTGGCATCTATTTCGGCAAGCCGCGTGGTGTGCGTACGCTGGAAAACGGCGAGCGCGAGGGCTACAACACGCTGGTTTATTCCGAGTCGGAAATCCGCCGCATCGCCCATTCCGCCTTCCAGACCGCGCAGAAACGGGATAAACGCTTATGCTCGGTCGATAAAGCCAATGTGCTGGAAGTCACCGAGCTGTGGCGTGAGATTGTTACCGAAACCGGCAAGGAATACCCTGATGTTGAACTGAGTCACATGTATGTGGACAACGCCTCCATGCAACTGGTGCGTGAACCGAAGCAGTTTGACGTCATCGTAACAACGAATATGTTCGGGGATATACTGTCCGATACCGCCGCCATGCTCACCGGCTCCATTGGCATGTTGCCGTCGGCGTCGCTGGATGAAAACGGCAAGGGCATGTACGAGCCGGTGCATGGTTCCGCACCGGATATTGCGGGGCAGAACAAGGCCAATCCGCTGGCGATGATCCTGTCCGTGGCGATGATGCTGCGCTACACCTTCGGCGAACTGGCGCTGGCGGAAAAAGTGGAAAAAGCGGTTTCCCTGACGCTGGACGAAGCTTATCGCACCGCAGATATCGACGACGGCAGCGGCAGGCTGGTGGGTACGAAGGAAATGGCGCAAGCCGTGATCAATCAGCTCAATAAACTGGAGAATTGAGCCATGAGCAAGCAATACAATGTGGCGGTAGTGGGCGCAACCGGCGCGGTGGGCGAAACCATGCTGTCCATTCTGGAACAGCGGGATTTCCCGGTGGACAACGTTTATGCGCTGGCGTCGGAACGCTCGGCGGGCAAGAAAATACCCTTCAGGGGAACCCATCTGACAGTGGAAAACCTGGCGGATTTTGATTTTTCAAAAGTGGATATCGGTCTGTTCTCGCCCGGCGCGTCGGTGTCGGAAGTCTATGCGCCGAAAGCCGCCGCAGCCGGTTGCGTGGTCATCGACAACACCTCGCAGTTCCGCTATGACGACGATATTCCGCTGGTGGTGCCGGAGGTGAATCCGCACCGCGTGGCCGATTACAAAAATCGCGGCATCATCGCCAACCCCAATTGCTCGACCATTCAGATGCTGGTGGCGCTGAAGCCGATCAGGGATGCGGTGGGCATCGAGCGCATCAATGTCTGCACCTACCAGGCCGTTTCCGGCACTGGCAAGGAGGCCATAGAGGAGCTGGCGGGGCAGACTGCGGCCTTGCTGAACGGCAAAAAGGCGGAAGCGAAGGTTTACCCGAAGCAGATTGCGTTCAATGTGCTGCCGCAGATCGACGTGTTCATGGACAACGGCTACACCAAGGAAGAAATGAAAATGGTGTGGGAAACCAACAAGATCATGGAAGACCCGGACATCGTGGTGAACCCTACCGCCGTGCGCGTGCCGGTTTTCTACGGCCACTCCGAAGCGGTGCATATCGAGACGCGCGACAAAATTACGGCTGAACAGGTGATGGAATTGCTTAAAAATGCGCCGGGTGTGACGCTGCTGGACGAGCGTGAAGACGGCGGCTACCCGACGGCGGTGACTGAAGGCGCAGGCAACAATGACACCTTCGTCGGACGTATTCGCGAGGATATTTCCCATCCGCGCGGCATCAACCTGTGGGTGGTTTCCGATAACGTGCGCAAGGGCGCGGCGCTGAACAGTGTGCAGATCGCCGAAGTGCTGATAGCCGATCATCTGTAATCTGATTATTTATTAATCAATTCAGCCTGGCATGTTCCGGCTTCGCCAATGCCTGAATGGAATCAACGCATTGGTTGTACTTCTTCATAAAACACAATAAACTATGGAAGCCCCCGGTTGCAGGTGGGTGCGCGCGGCGAGCAATTTGGTTCGGATGGTCGGAGGATAAGTGTGAAAAAACAAACTGGTGGATTAAAACGTCTGGTTGCAGCAGTGGCTTTGTCTGTCGCTTTCCAGAACAGTCATGCTCTGGGGCTGGGTGAGCTCACTGTGGATTCAACCCTGGGGCAGCCGCTGTCGGCGCATATTCCGTTCACTTCGATCACCGGCAAGGAAAAGAAAAAGCTTGCTGCCAGTCTCGCGCCGAGGAAGGATTTCGAGGCAGCAGGGCTGGATTACCCGGCCTTTCTGTCGCAGTTGAAAGTGACGGTCTCTGGCAAGGGCCGGAATCAGCAACTGCTAATTACCACTGAAAAACCTGTGCGTGACCCTGTTATTCAGTTGTTGCTCAAGGTGGACTGGGCCGAGGGGCAGCTGGTGCGCGAATATACGGCGCTGCTGGATCCGCCGGTGTTCAGGAAAAACGACCGGTCCGTCAGGCCCGTGCCCGCTGTGGTAAGCCGGACTGCCAAAAACAAACCGGCCGCCAGTCGTCCCGCTCCCACCGTAACCTCGACCCGGAAAGCTGCGGCCTCATCCGGGTCATCTGCAGCCGCCCCGGCGTCGGCCGCACACGACATTCCCGATACCTATGGCCCCGTACGCAAGGGTGATTCATTGTGGCGTATTGCGGAAGCGGCATACGGCGTTTCCGATGTGCGTCTGTTGCAGGCCATGGAAGCCATGCTGGAAGCCAATCCCGACGCCTTCATCAAACACAATGTTCATGGCTTGATGGCTGGTGTCACCCTGAAGCTGCCGCCATTGACCGAAGTGACCCGGATTGCCCCCAAGCAGGCCTACCGGAAATTTGTTGCCCAGACCGAACAATGGAAGACGGTGGTGCAGGCCTCGGCCGCCGATGCCTCGCAGCGGGCGCAAGCCAGCGCGCCTGACAGCGCCGAAAAACCGCGTGCAGCGATGCCGCCGGCGCAGGCGAAGCAGGAAACCAAACCGGTGGCGAAGCCGGCAGATGCCGAAGGCAAACTGGAAATCATCGTGGCCGATTCCAAGCCGGTTTCCGGGGCCGCCGCTCCGCAGGGTTCAACGCAGAACAATGCCGGCCCAAGCGAACTGAAAAAGCGTGTGGCCGTACTCGAGGAAGCGCTGGCTTCGAAAGAATCCGAATCCAGCGAGTTGCTGCAGCGTGTGCAATTGCTGGAAGAGCAACTGAACAAGGCACGCCAGCTGATACAGGTGCAAAATGCCGAACTGGCCCGTATCCAGAGCCAGATGCAGGCGGCAGCGGCGGAACCACAATCTGAAGTGGCCACGGAAGCTTCGGCCAGGGCAGCGGAGCAGGCAGCACCATCAGCCGAGGCGACGCAAGCCCCTGCCGCGGCCGGGCCTGATTCCGCCAATGCAACAGCAGGCCAGCCCTCCGCCACGGTGCCCGCCGATAGCCAGAACTCCGATTCCGGCGCCGAAGCAAGCGCAGCTACCAGCGCGCAGGCTGCGCCGGTAGCTGCCATCGCCGAGACAGAAGGCGCCACGCCTGTCACAGAAACCGCACCTGAGTCAGCATCCCCGGATGCAGATACTGAACAACCCTCCGGCAAGATCTCTGATCGTCCAATGTTCGAGGAGCGTCAGGCAGAAAACCGGCAGGCGGCTGTCGAAGCGCCGGAATCTGACGCTAACAGCGAGGATGTGAACCCGGCGGAGACCGCTGTGCGCCCACGGATCGTGGCGCGGGACGTCAGTGATGATGATGGTGCTCCCGGTTTTCTCGACCGGGCAAAAGAAACCTTTGCCAGCATCAGTTCCGGCAGCTATTTCCTGCCGTTGCTGGGTGGTCTGGCTCTGGGCGGTCTCGGGCTGCTGTTTGTGCGCCGGCGCCGTTCTGTGGCCGACTTCGAGGAAAGCATACTGGCCACCAGTACTTTCGAGACCCAGTCCGATTTTGGCGCCTCCATTGATGAGACCAAGGCCGAGACAACTTTTCTCAATGATTTTGGCGGCGACGGCGATCAGGCCGACATGGAAGATGTGGATCCGATTACCGAAGCAGAAGTCTATCTCGCTTACGGACGCGTTGATCAGGCTGCCGAAATTCTTGAAGAGGCCATCAAGAAAGAACCCGAGCGTCAGGCGCTTAAACTCAAATTGCTGGAAGTGTTTGCCCAGAAGGATGATGTCAAATCCTTCGAAGCACTGGCCGAGGAAATGTATGCCAACGCCGGCGACGATCCTGCCATATGGAACAGCGTAGCTGAAATGGGGCGCAAACTCAGTCCGGCCAACCCGCTGTTCGCGGCGGCTGCTGATGCAGACAGCAGTGAGGATGACCGGCCAGCGGCGACAGCATCAGGGAATAGCGGGGCTCAGCCGGAGTCGGACGATGCGCAGCAGGAACAGGTTACCGGCGCCCGCAAACCCCAGTCCACGCCTTTTGACGGTCTGGGGGTGGGCGAACAGGCAGACCAGCAGGGCGAGCCGGAACAGGCTTATTCCGAGCCAGAGCATCAGCCCGTCACGGGCGCGACAGAAACCGGGTCAGACGGAACCTCCAATCCACTGGATGTAGCGGCGCTTGACGACGCTGTCGAATTTACGCCGCCGCAGAGCGAACCGTTGTCCGAGCCGCTGGAAGACATTGCATCCATGGACGAAAAACTGGTCGTGGAGAGCGGGCAGGAGTCAGTCACGCCGAACCATGACAGAACAGATGAAACGGGTTCGGAACCGCATCGGGAATCGACCTCAAACAAGCTGGATTCGCTGGATTTTGATACCGAAATTCCTATCTTCAATGATTTCAGTGATGATGCACTTCCGGAAGGTATTCTGGGCGACGGCGCCGGGGAATCCGGCGACTGGGATGAGAATACCACCAAGCTCGATCTGGCCAAGGCCTATATCGACATGGGTGATGGCGACGGCGCCCGCAGCATACTCGGTGAGGTGCTGAATCAGGGTAACGAAGAACAGAAAAAGCAGGCAGCGGAACTGATGGCGCAGGTGGGCTGACAGCCGTCCAGTGATAGAGACCGCCAGCGCGGGCATCAATGCGTTTTGCCGCAGGGGTGGAATATGATGGCCAGCATTTTCACGGCTGGCAGTCGCAGGGTGACGTCAGAACGGTACAGGATGCGGTAGAAACCGCGTTTTCCAGCGTGGCGAATCACCCGGTTTCGGTGATCACGGCCGGGCGCACCGACACTGGCGTGCATGCCACTGGTCAGGTCATTCATTTCGATTCGCACGCCCGGCGCTCCAACCTTTCCTGGCTGCGCGGCGCCAACACCAATCTGCCGAAAGATGTGGTCATCGCCTGGGTGCGCCCGGTCAGCGAAGAATTCCATGCACGTTTCTCGGCTCTGGAACGGGCCTACCGCTACATAATCTACAATCGGCCCAATCGTTCCGCCTGTTTTTTCGGCAAGGTGAGCATGGAATATCGACCGCTGGATCTGTCCCGCATGCAGCTGGCGGCCGATAGCCTGGTCGGCGAACATGATTTCAGCTCTTTTCGCGCCGCCGGTTGCCAGGCCCGTTCGCCGGTACGCGAGATTCGCAGCATGCAGCTGACCCGGGAACCGCCATACATTTATCTGGATGTGCGCGCCAACGCCTTTCTGCAGCATATGGTGCGCAATCTGGCTGGCGTGCTGATGACCATAGGCGCAGGAGAGCGGGAGCCGCAATGGGCACAACAGGTGCTGCGGGCGCGGGACCGCAAACTTGGCGGCGTGACCGCTTCGCCCCACGGCTTGTACCTGACCGAAGTGGTGTACCCGGAAAAATTCGAGCTGCCGCAAAACGACTATGGATTTCCCCGTCTTTAGCTGCGCAAAATAGAGTCATGCGTATTCGAACCAAAATTTGCGGCATTACGCGGTCCGGGGACGCGCTGGCGGTTGCTGAAGCGGGCGCCGACGCCATTGGCCTGGTGTTTTACCAGGGCAGCCCGCGCAATGTCGGTATCGATCAGGCGCAGGCCATCACCCGGGCGCTGCCGGCGTTTGTTACGGTGACTGCGCTGTTCGTCAACCCGGGCCCAGATTTTGTCGAAGAAATACTGGAAAAAGTCGCGCCGGATTTACTGCAATTCCACGGCAACGAGCCGCCGCTGTTCTGTGAGAGCTTCGGCCGGCACTATGTCAAGGCGATAAAAATTCAGCGGGCCGAGGATGTGATTGACGGTCTCAGCCGTTATAATCGCGCCGCTGGCGTGCTGCTGGATACGCCCGACCAGCAGGTTTATGGTGGCAGCGGCAGGGTTTTTGACTGGCGTCTGGTGCCGGAACAGGGCCGCGGCCGCATCATACTGGCCGGCGGACTGAACGCCGATAACGTGGCGCAAGCCACACGCCTGGTTCAGCCCTATGCGGTGGATGTCAGCTCGGGCGTGGAAAGCTCGCCGGGCATCAAGGATCACGCCAAAATACAGGCTTTCGTCAACGCGGTGAATTCGTCGCCGCAAAACCGGTAAACTACACAGAGGCAACGCGTGTCTTCCCAATCCTTTTCTGGCAGTCAATGGCCTGACGAACACGGTCATTTCGGTCCCTACGGCGGGCTGTTTGTCGCCGAAACCCTGATGCAGCCGCTGGACGAGCTGAATCAGGCTTATCAGCATTATCTGAGCGATGCGGATTTTATTGCCGAATTCGAAAGCGACCTGAAGCACTATGT
>JALXFQ010000021.1 GCA_027067235.1 Gammaproteobacteria bacterium | reverse complement strand
TGTCGAACAGGTCGGTGGCGCCATTGACGTGTCCGTAGGCATGAAACAGCGCTGCCAGGCCTTCTTCATCCGCCTTGCTTTCCTGATCGCGACTGAAGCTGAGGCTGGTGAGTATGGCGGCATTACCCAGCACCTTGCCGGCAAGCTTGTCGCCCACCGAGCCGCTGAGCGCAGTCAGCGCCAGGATGATGGAAATGCCGCGACCGGCGGCGACAATCGGGTCACGGTGTTTGATATGGGCGATTTCATGCGCCAGCACCATGGCCACGGCATTTTCGCTGTCCAGCTCCTGCAACAGCCCGCGGTGTACCACCACATGACCGCCCAGCGTGGCGAAGGCGTTAACGACATCATCATCCTGATAATGCACGGTGATGTCCATATCTGGCGGCAGGCCTTCCACCGCAACCAGTCTGGCGGCGAGTTGCTGCAGCCAGTCCTGAATCTGCTGGCCGGGTTTGTCCAGTGTCCGGTGTTCGAAAAAACGCTGGGAAAGCTCTTTTTCATAGGAGAAAGGCACATGCGGAGCCGCCCATTGCGCCGCCCAGCCGAGGGCGAATACGGCGATGATCAGGGCGCCGAAGATGCCGACAGTAAGTATGGCGAATTCCTTCAGCGGATGTTCGCGGGTGGTGTTGATGCCTTCCGGTATTTTCGGGTTTTCGTATTTCACCGGCGGGCAGTTTTTACCGCGGTGCCGTAGGCGTAGACTTCGATGGATCCCAACGCGTTGTTGGCCGACTGTGAAATGGACGCGGTCTCTATCTTGATGTTGAACACCATGTCCGCTCCCAGTTTTTCAGCTTCGTCTTTCAGGCGCAGCAGCGCCTCGCGCCGCGCCCGGTCCACCAAGCTTTCGTAGGCGTTCATGCGGCCGCCCACCAGATTGCGCAATCCGGCGACAAAGCGTTTGAAGTAGTCCACTGAAATTACCGCATTGCCGCCCACCAGATGACTTTCGGATATTTTCAGGTCCGGCGTGGGCAGCTTGGATGCGATCAGCAACAGATTGGCATGTTCGGCCTCGCGCCGGATCAGGCTGCGGAAATGGCGCTTTTCCACCGTCGTGCCGATGGTGAAGCCCAGCGCCAGCAGAATCAGGAAGATGTACAGATCAGCCATGGGCGATCAACCCCTTTCTTCCAGCACCACGGCGGTGCCGTAGGCAAACAGTTCGGCCGCGCCCATGGTCACGGACGAAGTGGAAAAACGGATATTCACCACCGCATTGGCGCCTACCGCTTCGGCCTGCTCCACCATGCGCTTCATCGCCTCTTCGCGCGATTCTTGCAGCAGCTCGGTATAGGCCATGAGCTCGCCGCCAAAGATGTTCTTGATGCCGGCGAGGAAATCCTTGCCCGCGTGCTTGGCGCGTACAGTGCTGCCCTGCACCAGACCCAGATGCTTGACGATACGCTGTCCGGGTACGATTTCGAGGTTGCTGAGTTGCATGTTGTGTTCTTCCCTAAAACGAAAAAGTAAACCGAGTATAGACCATACAATCATTTCATGAAGGCAAAAAAACAGCCATAATCCGCTTTCCTGCTTCAGCCAGAAAAACCATGTCCCACGCCTCGAAAACTGCTGTCATTACTGCCATCAGCGCCAACGCGCTGGTAACCACGGCAAAATTTATCGCTGCTTTTCTGGGCAATTCCGCTTCCATGATGAATGAAGCGGTACACAGCCTCATGGACACGCTGAATCAGGCTTTCCTGTTCATGGGCCTGACCGCAGCGGAAAAGCCGTCGGACGAGGCCTATGCTTTCGGTCACGGCCAGAAAAAGTATCTGTGGAATCTGTGGAGCGCCATCGGTCTGTTTTCCATCGGCGCGGGGCTGGGTCTGGCCCACGCCTGGCATTCCTGGCATCTGATCGGGCATCAGGAAACGGCCGATGTGATCTCTGTATTCGGATTCGACATGGCGCCCATCTGGCTGAATCTTGGCGTATTGGCCTTTGCCGTGCTGCTGGAAGGCTATTCGTTTCTGGTGGCGATGAAGGAATTCCTCATCCGCATGCGCGCCGAGGGCTTCAGCAATCCACTGAAATATCTGGGCAATGCCGACGACCCCACCCTGACGGCCGTGGTGCTGGAAGACTCCGTGGCGGTATTCGGCCTGGTGCTGGCGGCCATCGGCATCGGCCTGGCGGAACTCACCGGCGACCCGCGCTGGGACATCATATTTTCCGTGCTGATCGCGCTGATGCTGGGCGCCATCGCTTTTTACCTGGGCTGGGTGAACATGCGTTACCTCACCGACATACGCGACGAGGAGGCCGAGGAGATTTTCGCCCAGGTGGTCAGGGAGCATCCGCAGGTGGAACGCTATCACGACCTGCGATCCATCATTCTGGACGAGAACCACACCATTCTGGTGGCGGAAGTGGAGCTGCGTGAGGAAGCCGTCACCGCCAGACTGTTACCGGAAATCAATGAGGAAAAACAGCGCATGATGGCGGCCTTGCCCGCGCATAAAAAGAGCATGGAGGAAACGAAGGAGTACGTTGCGGTGCGCGCCGCGGTGCAGGCAGTGCTGGAGCGTACCGAGAAAATCGTACAGGATCTGGTGACTGACCTGAAAAAACGCGCGCCGAAAGTCGCCCATGCAACCATCGAAGTGACGGGAATCGCCGCGCCCAGCAGCAAGCATGATGTGTGAGAATCCGCTACTTCGATGAGGCCAGTTCCTGCGCTTCCCGGCGGGACAAAATCTTGCCGGGCAGCGGAAAAATACCCGCCACGCGCTCCCGGTAACGCTGGTAGACATCGCCATGATAGACCAGCAGTTTGGCTTCCTCCAGACGTGAACCGTAGATGAAATAGCCGGACATGAGTATGCTGCTGAGCAGCTGTGCCGCGTGCATGTCCCGGGTCCAGATCAGGATCAACGCCAGGAAATACCACGGGTGGCGCACAAACCGGTGCAGCGGCGAAATATTCAGACGCTCCTGATCTTCCACTTTGGTTTCATGCTCGCGTAACTGGCGCATGCCGAGAAATTCCTGCATGTCATAGTGTTTCAGCGACCATGCAAACAGGCCCAGCGCCGCCAGCGACAAGGCCCCGGCCAGCCAGCGCCAGACGCCGCTCCAGTGCAGTATCAGCGGCCCGCGCCAGTTGACCATCA
>JALXFQ010000020.1 GCA_027067235.1 Gammaproteobacteria bacterium | reverse complement strand
AACCAAGGGGCTGCGCGACACCATGCTCTGGCTCATCCCCATGGGGCTGGTTTACCGTTCAGGCTATCCGGTGGCGGTGATCCATCGTGTCGCCAACCTGCTGCTGGCCGGCATCGTCCTCGGCCTCGGCGTCGGCGTCTGGGACCTGTATCATTCCTACAAGGCCGACCTGGAGTTTCATTCCGCCGGTATCGTCACCCAGTCCGCCATCTATCTTGGCGTCGGCCTGATCCTGATGCTCGGCAAGCTGGGCAACAGCCGGGCTCGCACTCGCGGTGCGCAGGAACTGCTCAGCTGGGCCCTGTTCGCGCTGCTGCTGGCCGGTCTGATCGCCATGGGCAGCCGCGGCGCTTTTCTGGCGGTGTTCGTCGCCGGCCTGATCGTTGCCAGCCGGCAGTTTCGTTCGCCCCTGTTGCGGCGGCGACTGGCGATTGCCGCCGGGCTGCTGGTCATCAGCGCCATTGCTGTCTCCGCGCTGGCGCCGGATAACCTGAAAGAACGCCGCAGCATGGCAGACAAACTGGTGCACATGCTGCCGGGCGCGGAAGCGCCGAACAGTTTTCCCAACCGCGAAGACCCGGCCATTTCCGACAAAATACGCTTCGAAAACTGGCGCATTGCCTGGGCCCAGATCACCCAGGGCGGCGCCTACCGCCTGATCACCGGACTGGGACCGATGAAATACCCGAGGATTGCCGTCTCGCGCCTGCATTTTGATCCGGATTTGCAGGCCTGGCCTTTCGATCTGAACCACGCGCACAATCTTTTTCTGAACAGACTGGTTGAACAGGGCCTGGTCGGGCTGCTTCTGTTTTTCGCTTTTCTGGGCTATATCGGCCGCGCCCTGTTCAGCCGCGCCGCGCCGGAAATCCCGCCGCAGTGGCTCTGGGTAGGCGCCACCGGCGCGTTGATCGTACCGCTGATCGCGGGCCTGTTCGGCTCGCCCTGGGCGCGGGAACACGCCATATTCTCCGGCATGCTCATCGCCATGTATCTGTCCAACCGCAAACGCTATCTGCAGGAGCAATCGTCATATCCATGAATCTTTACATCTCCAAATACCACCAGGTTGCCGAAAGCCTGGATCCGGACAGCCGCAGCCTGCTGGATGTGGGCTGCCGCGACGGTATTCTGAAAAGCCACCTGCCAGCAACCATCGAGTACGCCGGCGTGGATCTGTTTCCCGGCGAACATGTGCTGAAAACCTGCAATGTCGAGCAAGGCCTGCCTTTTGCGGACGGTGAATTCGATACCATCGTGGCGCTGGATCTGCTGGAACACACGGACAACATCTGGTTCGTGTTTGACGAATTTGCGCGCGTCGCCAGCAAACAGATCATGGTGGTGTTTCCGAACCTGTATCACTGGCGCAACCGCCAGCGCTTTGTGCTGGGCAGGGAGCAGGACAAATATCGCCTGCCGCCGCAGCCGATTCAGGACCGGCATCGCTGGCTGACCTCATACAACTCTTCGGTTGATTTTATGGCCGCCATGGCCCGGAAACACGGACTTGCCGTCGATACCAGCATCGCTGTGGATGACAAGCCCAACGCTGCACGCTCGTTTGCCGCGCGTTTTTTCAGCCCCAACTTCATGGCTTACGCCGTGTTCTTCAATTGCGCAAAAAAACCTGAATCATGACGCCTGCCGCTGTGCCGCGCTGCGCGACAACGCTCAATCCTGAACTGGACCGGGCTGCTCTGGATGCCCTGCTGGACCAGATCCGCCGCCACCGGCCGCGCTCACCGTGGCTGAAAATCGGCGCGGCGGCCGGTGGCGCTCTGCGCGACATGCTGTTGTGCTTCGACGACGAGCAGGCCCCGCAGATAACCGTCATTGATCCGCTGAGCGACTTCCCCCGGCAGAAGGCAACCATCCTGCGCAACCTGAACCGTCACGGCGTGGATGAGCAAAAAGTCCTGTTCCGGCTGGAGACCAGTCGCCGCGCCTTGCCGCGCGAGCTGCGCGCCGGCAACCGCTATGGGCTGATATTGCTGGACAGAGCCACCAGTCTGAGAGATATGACGCATGATCTGGCATGGGCCCGGCTGTTACAGGTACGCGGCCTGTTGTGCGTCAATCATGTGGATGATCAGCACCGGGCCGTGCAGCGGGCGCTGCAACGCTTCAAAACCGTGAATCCGCAATACGAGCTGGCCGCAAAAGCCGGAGCGATGCAGATCCTGCGCAAAACAGCCAGACCGGCAAAACCGGAAATCCGCTTTGGTGACCGCCTTTACGCCCTGGCGCGAAGCGTGGTTGGCGGAGATTAGTGGCGCAGGCGGGCAAGGCGCCTGCGCAGCCGGATGTAGAACGGCTCGAAACGCAGGCTGAGCCAGGCAATCGGGTATCCGACCCAGTGCAACAGAGCCAGCTTCAGCATATTCCCCGCACCCACGCCATCGCCGAAATTGCCAAAACGAATCATCCGCGTACGCATATAACCGCGCATGATGCGGCCCTGCTCCATGCCGCTGATCTGGAAATTTCCGGTAGTGGTTTTGCGCTGTTTCATTTCTGTAACATTCTCAATGCATGGGCGAAATAATATTTCAGGCGCAGACCCGGCAACAGGCGCAGGGCGGCAGCGCTTTTCTTCCACAGGGCTGCGCGCTCGCGTTTGGCGATAGCCGCCGGCGGCTTGCGGTCCGCCGCATAATCATCCAGATGTGACTGGTTGCGCAGCCGCGCCACTTCATCGGCTTTGGGAAAAGCCATGCGATTGGTCAGGATGAAATCAATCCAGTATTTCAGCTCGAAACCGGCATAGCCCAGCACACTGTTGGCTCGCGCAAACGCCTCTGCCGCATCCAGCATGCCCTGTCGCAACGGCTGGTAATACGCATCCTGCGCTTGCTCCGACAGCGCCGCGGCGTCATCGGCCTTGCGGAACACCAGCTCGTAATTTTCGCCATTCATGCGATAACCACGCAGCCCGGCCCTCGGCGCCCGGCAGGCGTCCTCGAACAGATCCAGCGCATAAGTCACCAGGCTGGGCGCAAATTCGAAGCGATTGGCGTCATACAGCAAGCCTTCGATCTTGTTATCTTCTGTTTCCGGGAATGGCACGCCACGAGTGGCGCCCATCAACAGGCCGTGCATTTTGGGCCTGTCATCACGATCAGATACGGCGTCGTACAGGAAACGCTGGATGGTGCCCATCCAGCCCACATCCACCAGAGCCACATCTAGCTGGTCGAAAAAACCCTGCTCTTCCAGGTAAAGCTTCAGAGCGTGGTTGGCATCGGCACACTGGTCCTTGATCTCGTCCTGAAAATCCTGTTGCGCCAGCAGATAATCCAGAGCGTGAGAATCCTTTTCATCAAAATCATCAAAAATGGGCGCAAAACAGGACTCCTCCGTAAGGCCGACATTCTCCAGCCACGGCCGCAAGCGCTCCAGATCTAGGCCGTACACGCGCGCAATATCACGGAAATCCCGGTTCTGCGCCGGTAACAGGGCGATCTCGATATAATGCCTCGGCAGGCCCTTGATGGCGCAGGCAGCCTGCGCCAGCGCTACCCGGCTGACATGCAGATAACTGGTCTGGTGAAACTTTTCCACCGGGTTAAGATGCGGTTCGATGCGGTTCCAGCATTGCTGGAACATCCAGCCCTCACGCGACAAAAAATAAATGCGCTGAATGCGGCGATGCATGGTGTGTTCCATCACACGTTGAATGAAATAACTGACGACCGGGCCGAGGAAATTGTATCCATCCGTGTACAACGTATCGCGCGGCTGATTTTCCGCCTCCAGCGGCAGCATCAACTGGTGCAGGTTGCGGCCGCGCCAGAACACTTTCGACGATGCCGCCAGGTTGATATCACGCGCGATCATCTTGCGCTGCTTTTCGCGGGCATCGCGCAGCACCAGCGCCGTAATGCCCAGATCCGCCGGGCGCAGACCATCGGAAAACGGGTTGTCGCCCACATGCAGCCAGCGCGATTTATCCAGACCGTAATCGCGCTCCATGCGCTCGAAACCAGCCCCGGACGCTTTCGCCTCAAATGTATCCGCCGAAGAAATCACCTGTTCGACATACGGCGACAAGCCGGCCCATTCCACCAGTTCCTTCAGGTATTTCGACGGCAGGTAAATATCCGAGGCGATGAACACGCGCTTGCCGGCGTCATGCAATTCCCGCAGCCATGCACGAAACGGCTCGCGCACCACCAGCACCGACTTTTCGATATCCATTTCATAATCGGCTACGGTTTGCAGGAAGCCTTCGGGCAGTTTGTCGCCGAAGATTTCTTCCAGCATTTCCTGCATGTAATCGTCGTAGCGCGCCTCGTGATCGGGTCCGGCGGCGCCGTTGCGTTCGCGCTGGGCGTTTTCGTATTTGCTGCGCACCGAATCCACATGTAGCCAGGGCACGGAAATATCCAGCAGGTTGGCATGGATGGCGATAAAACGCGCCACTGGAATCTTGACGATATCAGGGTTTTCGATACGCCGGATGAACAAGGTATCGAACAGATCGAATGACACCACGTCCTTGTCGGCCGCTATTTCCCGCCCGCAGCGGATCAGCGAGTCGATATGGTAAAAAGTTTCCGGGTTCAAGAAGTCATCCTTTTCAGTCGCCTTGCGATCCTCGCGCCAAGACCCGGCTGTGGCGCCGGTTCGACCGCCTGCTGCGCCGCCAGTTGCGACCGCACATCGGCCAGTTCCCGTTCCAGCTCGCGCAAACGCTCGATGCCGGCGGCGACATACGGCCGCACCTGCTCCGGCACTTTCGCCATGACAGAAGCGGTAATCACCTGCAAATCCTGCTCGCGCGCGGTAATCGCGCCTTCGCCCAGGGTATTGCCGCCGTGGATACGGTATTGCACCAGCTTTTCGTCGTGCAGGTAATGCACCGCGCCGGGAAAAGCATTGAGCAGGCGGAAAATGTAATCATAATCATGCAGATAGCGCAGTGGGCTGAACTCGCCCACGGTTTCATAGGCCTTGCGCGTCATGAACAGATTGGACGTGGTGACCATCACGTTGCCGCGCTGAAACGTCAGGTACAGATCGCCGCTGTCGAAAAACACCTGCCGGTTGCGCTGGTGCCAGTGGTTCCAGCCGAAATCAGGGTCGTCCAGCGGCCGGTTCTCATCGTCGATGGGCGTCACATCGGATATCAGAACCTCTGCGCCGGTTTTTTTTTGTACCGCCAGCAGACGTTCCAGCCGATTCAGTTCCCAGATATCGTCCGAATTCAGTATGGCGATGAAATCGCCGCTTGCCATGCGCATGCCGTTATTGATGGTATTGAACGCATCCTGGTTTTTCTGCCAGTGATACTGCAGGCGCGGGTCGTCGCAGCTCTGCACGATCTCTCCGGTGCGATCCGTCGAACCATCATCCACCACAATCAGCTCCAGATCAGAAAAAGTCTGGTTCAGTACGCTGTTCACCGCATCACGAATGAATCGCTCGTGGTTATAGGCGGGAATAACAACCGAAACGGTGGGGGACATGCTCGAATGAATGGCTTTTAATGGTGCGCGACCATAACCGCGCCGGGCGGACGGGTCAAGCGAGCATCGGCTACGCCCGGCGCGACGAGCCCGGCGACCAAAAGCCTTTGACAGGAACCAGCACTTGCCGCACCATTTCCGGAAGATTCTCGCAAATAAGAAAAGACCATCATCTTGAGGAGGCGTCATGTCTGAAAAAGTGTATCCGGTGCCGGCGGATTTTGCCGCGCAGGCGAATGTCACGGCGGAACAGTACGAAACCATGTACAGACAGTCCGTGGAAGATCCCGAAGGCTTCTGGGGGCAGCAGGCGGAGGCCTATCTGGACTGGTCGAAGCCCTGGGACAAGGTGCTGAGCGGCGGCTTTGACGGCGATGTTCAGGTTAAGTGGTTCGAGGGCGGCAAGCTGAATGTGTCGTACAACTGCCTGGACCGGCATCTGGCTGAGCGCGGCGATCAGACCGCGATCATCTGGGAAGGCGATGACCCGGAGGTTTCCAGACACATCACCTACCGTGAGTTGCACGAGGAGGTGTGCAAGTTCGCCAATGTGCTGAAATCACGCGGCGTGAAGAAAGGCGATCGCGTGTCCATTTATATGCCCATGGTGCCAGAGGCGGCGGTGGCGATGCTGGCCTGTACCCGCATCGGCGCAGTGCATTCGGTGGTGTTCGGCGGCTTTTCGCCGGATTCGCTGCGCGACCGCATCCTCGATTCCGACTGCCAGACCGTGATTACCGCCGACGAGGGCCGTCGCGGCGGCAAGGCGGTGCCGCTGAAGGTCAATGCCGACAAGGCGCTGGCCGATTGTCCCCATGTGCATACCTGCGTTGTGGTGAAAGTCACCGGCGGCGACGTGGCCTGGACCGAGGGCCGCGATGTCTGGTACGGCGAGGCCATGGCCACTGCGTCGGCCGATTGCCCGGCCGAGGAAATGGACGCCGAAGACCCGCTGTTCATCCTTTATACATCCGGCTCCACCGGCAAACCCAAGGGTGTGCTGCATACCACCGGCGGCTATCTGCTGTACGCCGCCATCACCCACAAAACAGTGTTCGACTACAAGGACGGCGAGGTCTACTGGTGCACCGCTGATGTGGGCTGGGTCACCGGCCATACCTATATCGTCTATGGCCCGCTGGCCAACGGCGCCATCACCATGATGTTCGAGGGTATTCCCACCTGGCCCGACGCCTCGCGCTTCTGGCAGGTTATCGACAAGCACAATGTCGCCAGTTTCTATACCGCACCCACCGCCATCCGCGCCCTCATGCGCGCCGGCGACGAGCCGGTGAAGAAAACCAGCCGCAAATCCCTGCGCCTGCTCGGCACCGTGGGCGAACCCATCAATCCGGAAGCCTGGGAGTGGTATTACCACGTGGTCGGCGACGGTCGCTGCCCCATCGTCGATACCTGGTGGCAGACCGAAACCGGCGGCCACATGATTACGCCGCTGCCGGGCGCGACGCCGCTCAAGCCCGGCTCCGCCAGCAAACCGTTTTTCGGCATACAGCCGGCCCTGCTGGACGAGAATGGCAAGGAACTGGAAGGCGCGGCATCGGGCAATCTGGTGATCAAATTCCCGTGGCCGGGCATGTTGCGTTCTGTCTATGGCGATCACCAGCGTTTCGTGGACACCTATTTCTCCACCTACCCCGGAAACTATTTCACCGGCGACGGCTGCCGCCGCGACGAGGACGGCTATTACTGGATCACCGGCCGCGTCGATGACGTACTGAATGTTTCCGGCCATCGCCTGGGCACGGCCGAAATCGAATCGGCGCTGGTGCTGCACGATGCCGTGGCGGAAGCGGCGGTGGTGGGCTATCCGCACGAAATCACCGGTCAGGGCATTTATGCTTTCGTCACCCTGATGGCGGGCGTGGACGGTTCCGACGAACTGAAGTCCGAACTGGTGACGCTGGTACGCAAGGAAATCGGCCCCATCGCCAAGATCAATATCATCCAGTGGGCGCCGGGACTGCCGAAAACGCGATCCGGCAAGATCATGCGACGCATCCTGCGCAAACTGGCTGCCAACGAGATCGACGATCTCGGCGACACCACGACGCTGGCGGATCCGGCCGTAGTGGAGGACCTGATTGCCAATCGCGAAAACAGATAGCGGCGGGACTCGAATATTCGAATAATCTGATGTTTTCTTGATCCAGATTAATGTGCGCCGCCGCCGTTTCGTCGTATAGTAGGTGTAGAAGTGAGTTTATCTGCCTGATTTTTGTGCAAAGCAGAAAAATATTCTATGCTTCATTAACCAGGGCGCTTGTGCGTCCCACGGTGAAACAGGAGATTGAGCAATGAAAAGCAAACAAGTTCTGAAAAAAGCGCTGCTCGCCATCAGCCTGGCCACGCTGGTAACTTCAGCGAACGCCAGCTTTTTCGGCGATGACGATGATTCATGCAAGTGGAAAATGGGTCCCAACGGGCCGTGGTGCGACCCGGACGACAACGACTGGCCGGAATGGACGCCCATGTACTGGATGGAAGAAATGGCCGACGAGTGGGATGACGACGATGACGACGATTACTGGCGTTATGGTCCGCCACGCGGCTACTACGGCGGCCCCGGCGGCTATGGCCCGCCTCCGGGATACGGCCCGCCTCCGGGTTACGGACCACCTCCGGGTTACGGCCCGCCTCCGGCCTACGGTCCTCCCCCCGGAGCTGGTGATGGCGGCTATCCCCCGCCTCCGCCGCCCGGTTACTGACCGTCGTAACCAGACGCTGTAACAGACGCCCCGCTATCCACCGGACAGCGGGGCGTTTTCTATGGCCCCGTTGCGGCCGGCGGGCGCCGAATTTCATTAGACCAAGTTATGGGATATACTTAAAGTGATTGATTAAGTCGAGACTGTGAAGTCCCACAATCATTCTTTTCGGGGGAAAGGAATATGAACAGACGCAATATCATCGCCGCCGTGGCCCTGTGCGCAATGGTCGCCGGCGCGCCAGCGGCGCAGGCGGGCGTTATCTACGCCGACGCCAATCCCTGGCCGGAGTGGACGCCCATGTACTGGATGCATGAAATGCTGAAACTCATGGAAGAAGACGGCCGCTTCATCGACCGCAGCAAACTGGCCGCCCTGCGTGAATACTATCTGGGCGACTACCGCCGTGCCAGAGGCGGCTACGGGCGAGAGGCCGTGGATCCCTACTACCGCCGCTCGCGTCTGGACTGGCGGCGCAGGGATCCTTATCTGCGTTCCTCCTATGGCTGGGGCAGCGCCGACCCCTACGCCCGCCGTTATCCCCGCATTCCCGGCTACAGCCGCTATGACGGCCGTGGCGGTTACCGGATATCTCCCTACAGCCGCTACGGACGCGCCGGCTATGATCCCTACCTGCTGCCCTATGGTCGCGGCGGTTACGCTTATGACCGCTATGGTTACAGCGGATATGACTACGATCCCTATCGCCGATACGGTTACTCGCCCTATGGCCGGGTGGCCTACCAGCCGTACGCCAGGGGCCCCGGCAGTTACGGTTACGACCGCTATGGATACAGCGGCTATGGCTACGACCCCTATCGCCGGGTCGCCTATCAGCCCTACGCCTGGGGCCGCGGCGGTTATGGCTATTACCGCGGCTACAACAACGCCTATTATCCGGGCTACTACCGCGGCTACGGCCAG
>JALXFQ010000019.1 GCA_027067235.1 Gammaproteobacteria bacterium | reverse complement strand
TGCAGTATTCCACGATCTTGCCGTGGAAGCGCGCCTGGATCCGGGCCAAGCCGAGCGGCTTTGCGTAGAGTCCGGCGGCTGCCCGCGGATGCTCCTGCAGTCCCCTGAGCAGCCAGTTTTGCACGGCGGAGTAATCAGTGGCGTCGACGCCGAGAGCGGCGAGCAGGCGCTGGCTGTAGGCATCGGCCACCATCACTGGCCGGTAGCAGGCATAGGAGAGTATGGAGTCAGCGGTTTCCGGGCCGATGCCGCACTGGTTCAGCAGCCAGGCGCGTGAGACCTGCTGGCGAAAGCTGTCGAAGTCACTGAACTCATGGAGAATATTCTGAGCCAGCCGTTTCAGTCGTTGCGCCTTGGTGTTGTAGAAGCCGCTGGGAGCGATCAGGCGGCGCAGCTGGTCGAGTTCGGCATTGGCGAGCGCTGGCAAAGTCAGGCTGTTTTCCCGCTCAAGATTGGCCAGCGACGCCTCCACCTTTTCCCAGCGCGTCTGCTGGGTCAGCAGGGCGCCCACCACGACCCGCAGGCTGCCGCTGTCGGGCCACCACCACGGATCGCGTTCGTCGTGGATGTGGCCCAGGCTTTTGAGTGCTGCAAGCAGCTGATAACTGTTCATTCGATGGCGGGTCGCTCGCGGTGACGGGCTGTAGCAGGGAAGTATACGGCATAGCGAACAGCCTGTTGTTTTCGTCAACAATGGCTTTTTGTTCCGGTATGATCTAGTTTTAAGGGGCTCGGATTCAATCGGAGCCTGCTTAATAATACTACCGCTCAATCAGGGATTTTACTCATGGGTATCATCAAAGGCATCATGACTTTTTTAACAGCAATCCTCGGTATCGTGATTCTGATCGCGCTGTGGGGCGTGTTCATTTACAACCGTCTGGTGCGCAATCGCACCCGCGCCGAAGAGGCCTGGAGCGGGATAGACGTGCAGCTGAAACGGCGGCGCAATCTGATACCGAACCTGCTGGAAACGGTGAAAGGCTACGCCAAACACGAAAAATCGGCGCTGGAAGAGGTCACCCGGCTGCGCACCGGCGCGGAGAATGCCAAAACCATCGCGGAGAAGGCGCAGGCCGAAGGCGCGTTGTCCGGCGCCCTGGCGAATGTTTTTGCCGTGGCGGAAGCCTATCCCGACCTCAAGGCCAGCGAAAATTTCCAGCAGCTGCAGGCTTCGCTGCAGGAAATCGAGGACCAGATCCAGCTTTCGCGGCGTTACTACAATGGCGCGGTGCGCGACCTCAATGTCATGGTGGATTCATTCCCGAGCAATATCGTTGCCAATATGTTCAATTTCGCCAAAAAGGAATTCTTCGAAATGGTTGATGAAGCAGGCAAGGCTGTGCCGAAAATTGAATTCTAGTGATTGCTGAGTAGCGAGTAGGAAGGCGTGAGGCGGTTTTTCCTTGCTGTTTTGCTTTGCTTGCCGATGCTGGCCAGCGCAAGCGAACGCGTGCTGTCGTTTCACAGCGATGTCACGGTGCAGGAAAACGGCGCGCTGCGCGTGGTCGAGAGCATTCGCGTCAACGCCGAGGGCCGGGTCATCCAGCACGGGATTACGCGGGATTTCCCGACAACGTACAAAACTGACGATGGCCGCCCGGTTCATGTGACATTCAAGGTGCTGGAGGTGCAGCGTGACGGGCGCAGGGAGCCGTATCACATCCGCGCCGTCGCCAACGGCAAGCGTGTGTACATCGGCAGCAGGGGAATGCTTCTGCCGCAAGGCGAACACAGTTACCGGCTGACCTATGAAACCGACGGTCAACTGGGTTTTTTCGACGACCATGACGAGTTGTACTGGAACGTTACCGGCAACGGCTGGGCCTTTCCCATTGAACGGGCTTCGGCAGAGGTGCATTTGCCCACCGGTGTTCCGCCTGGCAAGGTGACAACGCGGTTTTTCACCGGGCGCTACGGTGCCAAAGCCGCTGACGGCGATATGACCGTGGACAGCGTGACCGGCGCAGCGCGTTTTTCTGCGGCCCGCGTGCTGCAGCCCGGCGAGGGTCTGACCATCGTTGTCGGCTGGCCTGACGGGTTCGTGCGCAAGCCGTCTTTGCTGCAGCGCGTGCAGCGCACCCGACCGTCACTGCTTCCGGGCCTGCTGGCGGTGTTCGGCGTTCTGCTCTACTACACCCTGATCTGGCGCAAGGTGGGCAAGGATCCGGCGCCGGGCACCATCATTCCGCTGTTTTCGCCGCCGGAGCGACTGTCTCCCGCCGCGGCGCGCTATATCAGCAAGATGGCATTCGACGACAAGGCGTTCAGCGTCGCGCTGGTGAGCCTGGCGGTGAAAGGTTATCTGCATATTGTCGAATCCGGCAAAAAGGAATACACCGTGGTCAAGACTGAAAATCCACCCGATGCGCCGCTGTCGAAAGGTGAGCAGGCGCTGTACGGCGCGTTGTTTGCCGGTGGCGACATGCTGGCGTTGAAGCGCAAAAACCACAGTATTTTGGCGAAGGCCACAAAAGCCCTGAAAAAGGCGCTGGCCAGTGAATACAAAAACGCCATGTTTCGCAGCAATATTGCCTGGGTGGTTGTCGGCGCGCTGTTGACCATTGCCGCCATTGTCCTGGTGCTGATTCTGTCCGGGTTTACCCTGCAGGGCCTGTTCGCCATCGCGCCGCTGACGCCATGGCTGGTGATCATGGTGTCGCGTGCTTCATCGAGCCGCGGCAAGGCATCCGGAATTGTTCTCGCCATGTCATTCCTGCTGGTGCTGGGTTATGTCATGGCCAGCGGTACCTCCGTCAGCGGCCTGGCGCGGAGTAACGGACTGACTGCTACCGGCGTGATCATCGCTCTGGCGGCGATCAATGTCATGTTCTACTACTGGCTGAAAGCACCAACGCGGCTGGGTCGGCGTTTCCTCGATAAGCTGGAAGGCTTCAAGCTGTTTTTGGGCGTGGCCGAGAAAGACCGGCTGGACGCGCTGCATCCGCCGGAGAAAACGCCGGCACTGTTCGAAAAATATCTGCCCTGGGCGCTGGCGCTGGATGTGGACCAGCAGTGGATGGAAAAATTCAGTAGTGTGTTGGCCGATGCCAGCGCGGAGCAGGCCGGAGGCTATCATCCGGTCTGGTATGACGGGCGCAGTTTCAACAGCTTTGGCCGCCGCGGCTTTGCCGGGTCTCTGGCCAGC
>JALXFQ010000018.1 GCA_027067235.1 Gammaproteobacteria bacterium | reverse complement strand
GCACGATGGCGCGGTAGCGCCGCACATTGCCGCCGCCTTCGCGCGCCACGCTTTCCACTGTCACCAGTTCGCCACTGAATTTCCTGCCGGGCAGGGCGTCCAGCTCGATTTCCGCCTGCGCCCCCGGTTTCAGTTGCGCCACATCCACTTCCCGCACACTGACTTCCACTACCATGCTGCGGGTATCGGGAATTTTCAGGAAAGTCTGCTTGTACCAGATATTGTCGCCGATGCGCGGTTTGCGCTCGTCGGCGCCACGCGGTATTTCGGCGTAGAGCAATACACCGTCGATGGGCGCGCGCACCACCGCATTGTCCAGGTCATCTTGCGCGCGCTCGAGTTGCGCTTTGACCGTCGCCAGGTCACGCTGATATTTGACCACTTCTTCCTTGCGCCGCTGAATTTCCAGCGCCGAAATCTTTTTGCTGCGCTCCAGATCGGAGCGCGACTTGTCCAGCGCCACTTTCGCCTCGCTGAGTTCGCGCCGGTGTTCGTAATCGGTGTAGTTTTTCAACTCGGCCCGGGCCAGTTCTTCCGCCTCCCTGGCCTGTATCAGGTTTTCTTCCACTTCGTCGCGCTCGCGGCGGCTGACGTGGCCTTTTTCCAGCAGCAGGTCAAAATCGGCCAGATCGGATTGCAGTTTTTTCAGCTTGCGGCCGGTTTCAGTGACCTTGTGCCGCAACATGCGCAGCTTCAATTTGCCACTGCCATTTTCGATGTCGTCCAGCTTGAACTGCGCCAGTTCCAGCAAATGGGCCGCCGCGTCCAGCTTGCCCTGTTCTTCTTCCTTCTGTAATTCCAGCGCCTTCTGCGCCGCCGCCAGCCGCGCCTGGGCGTCGGCATATTCCTGCTTCTCCTTGAACAGCGCATCCTCGAACGGCTTGTTGTCAAAACGGGCGACAATCAGCCCGGCATTCACCTGACGACCCTCCGGGTAAAGCCATTGCAACTGGGCCTGGTCGGAGGATATTTCCGACCGGATTTCCACCACCCGCGCCGGTGCTATGCGGCCGCGCTCGTGCACGAACAGGTCAAAGCTGCGTTTCTGGGCGGTTGTCCACTGGCCCGGCCTGATATTGGCCTGACCGGCGCGACCGGCTATGGCCCATGCCAGCACTGCCAGCAGACCCAGTACGGCCAGCCAGGCCAGTCTGGACCAGCGGCGGCGCGCGGTTACGCCGGGTTGTTGCCTGATATCGTCGTTCATTGTTCTGCCTTGCCGCCGGCGACAGCTTTGCCTGCTCCGGCCAGCATCATCCAGTCCATATTCAAAACGCCCATGCTCTGCGCCAGATGCACGGCGGCGTTATTATACCCCACCAGACTGCGGTCCCGGTCTAGCATGGCATCCGACAGAGCCTGTTCCGCATCCAGCACCGCCAGATTGTCATCCAGGCCGCGCTGGAAGCGAATCTGCGCTGCCTCCAGCGCCTGTCGCGCTGCCTGTTCCCGTTTGGCGGCGATGGCGCGTCGGGTTTTCTGTGATTCCAGATCCTGCGCCGCATCGCGGATTTCCCGGTAAATCTGCCGCTTCAGCGTTTTGCGGGCGCGATCCAGTTGCCTGGCACGGGTCCGTTCACGCTGGATCGCCGCCTTTTTCTGCTTGCGGTTGGTGTCCGAATTCAGCTGCAATAAAACCGCCTGGTCGGAATCAGTCAGGTTTGCCGCCGAATCAAACGAGTCGCCCAGCCCCCTTTCCTCATAGGAAAGACTCAGGGTCACATCGGGCAGGGCATCGCGTTCGGCGCGGAAGGTGGTCAGTTCCAGCTTGCGTTTTTCCAGATCCTGGGCGCGCCAGTCGGCGCGCAGTTCCAGCGCCCGGTTGCGCCAGTCTTCGGGGTAGACTGGCTGCAGCTCGGCAAGTTCCGGCTGCGGTCGATAGCGGCCCACGTCGGTCTCCGCCAGCAGTTCGTGAAACTGCTCGCGTGAACGATCCAGGGTGCGCTGACGGTCCTGCAGCTCGCTTTCGGCCGTCAGTACCGCCAGCTCGGCACGGTGCAGGTCGGTACTGGACACAAGGCCGGCCTGCAGACGCGCCTGCGTCGCTTGCAGATGCGCCCGGTTGCGTGCCAGTGCCTTTTGGGCGATGTCCAGCAATCGCTCGTCCAGAGCAGTCTGGTAATAGCTGTCGATGGCGTTCGCCAGCATGTCGCGCAGCTTTTTTTCCGCCAGCACCCGTTCCTGCTGGCGAGACAGCTCGGACAGGGTCAGGTCCAGGCGGTTGTATTTTCTGCCCCAGGAGCGGAACAGCCCGGTGGACAGCCGCACATAAGCATTGGCGCGATGGGAATTGATAATATCGAACTGGTCCGACTGCACCTTGTCGGCGCGGGCGCCCAGCGTGAGGCTTGGCCCGAACTGTGTTTTCTTGCGGATTTCCAGACCGGCGGTCTGGGTACCGGAGCCGTTGGTGACGCCAAGATTCGCCACCGGTACGAAATGGAAGTCATATTCGCCCTGCGCCGCCAGCAGGTCCAGAGCGGATAACAACAGGCTGTCCTTGATATCCTGCGATGCGTCACTTTTCTGTAACACCAGACGTACATACTGTGGCAGCGTCAGAACCTCGGTCTGCGACTTTGCGGAACCGGCCTGCGCCTGCCCGCTGAACAGCAGGCAGACCAGCAGCAGTCGCCGGGCGGCTGTTGCCGCTACTGACGAAACGGGAAATGTCTTAAAAATCAAAACCCGTATAGGCGCTGGAGCCTTCGGCGGCGCCGATGGTGGTCGAGGTTGTATTGATCGGCCGGTCGCCATCCTTGATCACCACTGTCACCGGGGTCGGGCCGTTACCGCGATCATCCTGCATGCGAATACGAATGCTGTAATGTCCGCGCGGCGCGCCATTGGGCCAGGTGATGTTTTCTTCCGGATTGGTCACGGGATTCGGGTCGTGCTCATCGTTGGCATTACGATCCAGCGAACCGGTAAAGCCCTGACAAACCGCCCGTGGCGTCACATGGTCGATGCGATGACCACAGGGATCGGTCACATGCAGGTCCACATCGGCGGTGTTGTTCCAGCGCAGCTGCACCTGCACATCACCAAACAGCTCGGCCTGACCGCCGGATTCGGTGGAGCCACCTCCGCCACCGCCGCTTGCCGCTACCGCAATCAACGCCACCGCGCCGCCAGCTATGCCGGCTATGGCGGCAGTACTCAGACCT
>JALXFQ010000017.1:659-9225 GCA_027067235.1 Gammaproteobacteria bacterium | reverse complement strand
ATGGCGCGCACACCAGCGGATGCAGCTGAATGGCCTTGCCTTCGATCAATACCGGCTCGAATGCCTGGATACCCAGACGGTGCAGGGTCGGCGCCCGGTTCAGCATGATCGGGTGCTCGCGAATGACGCCGTCCAGTATGTCCCAGACCTCCGGCGTCTCCTGCTCCACCAGCTTCTTGGCCTGCTTGATGGTGGTGGCCAGACCCTGTTGCTCCAGCTTGCTGAAAATAAACGGCTTGAACAGCTCCAGCGCCATTTTTTTCGGCAATCCGCACTGGTGCAGTTTCAGCGTCGGGCCCACCACGATGACCGAACGACCGGAATAATCCACGCGCTTGCCCAGTAGGTTCTGGCGGAACCGCCCCTGCTTGCCCTTGATCATGTCGGACAGGGATTTCAGCTGGCGCTTGTTGGCGCCGGTAATCGCCTTGCCGCGACGGCCATTGTCCAGCAGGCTGTCCACCGCCTCCTGCAGCATGCGTTTCTCGTTGCGCACGATAATATCCGGCGCCTTCAGGTCCAGCAGCCGGCGCAGGCGGTTGTTGCGGTTCAGCACGCGACGATACAGATCGTTGAGATCGGACGTGGCGAAACGGCCACCTTCCAGCGGCACCAGCGGACGCAGATCCGGCGGCAATACCGGCAGAATGGTCATGATCATCCATTCCGGCTTGTTGCCGGAAGCAATGAACGCATCCAGTACTTTCAGACGCTTGGTGATTTTCTTGATCTTGGTTTCGGATTTGGTTTCACCCATTTCCTCACGCAGGCGCGCCGCTTCCTTTTCCAGATCGACATCGCGCAGCAATTCCTGAATCGCTTCCGCGCCCATCAGCGCCTTGAACTCATCGCCGTGCTGCTCCACCGCCTCATAATACATTTCCTCGGTCAGCAGCGATCCTTTTTCCAGCGGCGTCATGCCCGGATCGATGACGATGAAGGCTTCGAAATACAGCACACGCTCGATCTCGCGCACAGTCATGTCCAGCACCAGACCCAGACGCGAAGGCAATGACTTCAGAAACCAGATATGCGCCACCGGCGCCGCCAGATCAATATGCCCCATGCGCTCGCGGCGCACCTTGGACTGGGTCACCTCGACGCCGCATTTTTCGCAGATAACGCCGCGATGCTTGAGGCGCTTGTACTTGCCGCACAGGCACTCATAGTCACTCACCGGACCAAACAGCTTGGCGCAGAACAGACCATCACGCTCCGGCTTGAAGGTGCGGTAGTTGATGGTTTCAGGCTTTTTCACTTCGCCGTAGGACCAGGAACGAATTTTCTCCGGCGAGGCGATGCTCACGCGGATCGAATCGAAATCGTCAGACTTGTCTTGCTGATTGAATAAATTGAATAGATCTTTCATGTTTCGTTCCCTTTACTGTTCCTGCTTGAGCTCGATATCGAGACCCAAAGCGCGAATCTCGCGCGTCAGCACGTTGAAGGATTCCGGAATGCCGGCTTCGATGCGGTGATCGCCCTTGACGATGTTTTCATACATCTTGGTGCGGCCGGTAACGTCGTCGGATTTCACCGTGAGCATTTCCTGCAGGGTGTACGCTGCGCCGTAGGCTTCCAGCGCCCACACTTCCATCTCGCCGAAGCGCTGACCGCCAAACTGCGCCTTGCCGCCCAGCGGTTGCTGGGTCACCAGACTGTACGGCCCGGTGGAACGCGCATGCATCTTGTCGTCCACCAGGTGATTCAGTTTCAGCATGTACATGTAGCCCACCGTCACCGGCAGGTCGAACGGCTCGCCGGTGCGGCCGTCATACAGGGTCATCTGGCCGGATTCAGGCTGGTCCGCCAGTTTCAGCATGTATTTGACCTCTTCTTCACTGGCGCCGTCGAACACCGGCGTCGCCATGGGCACGCCGCCGCGCAGGTTGTTCGCCAGTTCGCGAATATCCTTGTCGCTGAATTTGTCAATCGCCTCTTTCTTGCCGCTTTGATTATAGATCTTGTCGAGAAACTCGCGCACCTCGGCAAGATCTCTCTGCTCATCCAGCATCCTGCCGATTTTCTTGCCCAGATTCTTGGCGGCCCAGCCCAGATGGGTTTCCAGCACCTGGCCGATATTCATGCGCGAAGGCACACCCAGAGGATTCAGGCACACGTCCACCGGCGTACCGTCTTCCATATACGGCATGTCTTCCACCGGCACGATGCGGGAAATGACGCCCTTGTTGCCGTGCCGCCCCGCCATCTTGTCACCGGGCTGCAGGCGACGCTTCACGGCCACAAACACCTTGACCATTTTCAGCACACCGGGCGCCAGATCGTCGCCGGCGTTCACCTTGTCCACCTTGTCCTGATAGAACTCGTCCAGCTTGATGCGCTGGGCCTCCAGCGTTTCGCGCAGGGTCTCGATGGCCGCATTGGCTTGTTCATCACGCAGACGAATCTTGAACCATTGCGGACGCTCCAGGCTGTTCAGGTATTCCTTGTCCACCTTGGCGCCGGCTTTCAGCCCTTTGGGCCCGCCCTCGGCCACGGAATTGTTGAGTATTTTCTGGATGCGCTTGAAGGTATCGTTTTCCAGTATCCGGTACTGGTCATCCAGATCCTTGCGCACGCTGTCCAGTTGCGCCTTGTCGATGGCCCTGGCGCGGGCGTCTTTTTCCACGCCTTCGCGGGTAAATACCTGCACGTCGATGACCGTGCCGGACAGGCTGGACGGCATGCGCAAAGACGAATCCTTCACATCCGCGGCCTTTTCGCCGAAGATGGCGCGCAGCAGTTTTTCTTCCGGTGTCAGTTGCGACTCACCTTTCGGCGTTACCTTGCCCACCAGTATGTCGCCGCCCTTGACTTCGGCACCGATATAGACGATGCCGGATTCGTCCAGTTTGGACAGGGCCGCTTCCCCCACGTTGGGAATATCCCGCGTTATCTCCTCGGCGCCCAGTTTGGTGTCACGCGCCACACTGGACTTTTCCTCGATATGAATGGTGGTATAGACATCTTCTTCCACCAGGCGCTCGGAAATGAGGATGGAATCTTCGAAATTGTAGCCATTCCAGGGCATGAAGGCGATCAGGGCGTTCTGGCCCAGCGCCAGTTCGCCCATGTCCGTTGACGGACCGTCCGCCATGACATCGCCCTTGGCCACGCGATCACCCACTTTCACCAGTGGCCGCTGGTTGATGGTGGTGTTCTGGTTGGAACGGGTGTATTTGATCAGGTTGTAGATATCGACACCGGTTTCACCGTCACCGGCCTCCTTGTCGTTGACCCGTACCACGATACGGCCGGCATCCACCGACTCGACCTTGCCGCCGCGCCGGGCGATCACGGTTACGCCGGAGTCCACCGCCACCACGCGCTCCATGCCGGTTCCCACCAGCGGTTTTTCAGCGCGCATGGTCGGCACCGCCTGACGCTGCATGTTGGAGCCCATCAGCGCCCGGTTGGCGTCGTCATGTTCCAGAAACGGTATGATGGATGCCGCCACCGAGACTATCTGCGATGGCGCCACGTCCATATACTGGATCTCCTGCGGCGTGCGCACGGTGAATTCATTGTTCAGGCGGCAGGAAACCAGTGGCCCCTGCAATACGCCCTTGTCATCAATTTCGGCATTGGCCTGGGCGATGGCGAACTGGCGCTCTTCGATGGCCGACAGATAGTGAATCTCGTTGGTGGCCTTGCCTTTGACGATCTTGCGATAGGGCGTTTCCAGAAAGCCATGCGTATTGGTGCGGGCATAGCAGGCCAGCGAGTTGATCAGACCAATGTTCGGACCTTCCGGCGTTTCGATCGGGCAGACGCGACCATAGTGCGTGGGATGCACGTCGCGCACCTCGAAGCCGGCGCGCTCACGCGTCAGGCCACCCGGACCCAGAGCCGAAACGCGGCGCTTGTGGGTCACTTCCGACAATGGATTGGTCTGATCCATGAACTGCGACAGCTGGCTGGAGCCAAAGAACTCGCGCACCACCGCCGAAACCGGCTTGGCGTTGATCAGCTCCTGCGGCGTCAGATTGTCCGCCTCGGCCAGGGTCAGTCGCTCCTTCACGGCACGCTCCACGCGCACCAGGCCCATGCGGAACTGGTTCTCTACCAGTTCGCCGACGGAACGAATGCGGCGATTGCCCAGATTGTCGATGTCATCCACGTCGCCGTGGCCATTTTTCAGGTCCACCAGTACTTTCAGCACCTCGACGATATCTTCCCGGGACAGGGTGCCGGGGCCTTCATCACTGTCACGCATCAAGCGGCGATTGAATTTCATGCGCCCTACCTTGGACAGGTCGTAGCGGTCCGGGCTGAAAAACAGATTGTTGAACAGGGCTTCCGCCGATTCCTTAGTCGGTGGTTCGCCGGGACGCATCATGCGATAAATTTCCACCCGCGCTTCCAGCTCGTTGCTGGTGGGATCAATGCGCAGGGTATCGGATATATATGCACCATGGTCCAGGTCGTTGACAAACAGGGTCTGGATCGACTTCAGCTTCAGCTCTTTCAGTTTCTCCAGTACTTCTTCGGTAATGATCTCGTTGGCGCCCACCAGCACTTCGCCGGTTTCCTTGTCGAGAATGTCTTTGGCGTTGACGCGCCCGAGCAAAAAGTCTTCTGGCACTTCCAGGGTTTTCATGCCGGCCTTTTCCATCTTCTTGATGTGGCCCGCAGTAATGCGACGCCCGGCTTCCACGATCAGATCGCCATCGGGCGACTTGATATCGAACATGGCTTCTTCGCCCCGCAACCGCGCCGGCACCAGCTTCAGCAGCACCTTTGCGCCACGGAAGGTAAAGGTATCGGTATCGAAAAACATGTCCAGAATTTCTTCCGCGGTATAACCCAGGGCGCGCAGAATAATGGTCGCCGGCAGCTTGCGACGACGGTCGATGCGCACATACACCAGGTCTTTCGGATCGAATTCAAAATCCAGCCAGGAACCGCGGTAGGGAATCACCCGTGCATTGAACAGCAGTTTGCCGGAAGCGTGGGTCTTGCCATTGTCATGGGCGAAGAACACGCCGGGAGAACGGTGCAGCTGGGAAACAATGACGCGCTCGGTACCATTGATGATAAAGGTGCCGTTTTCCGTCATCAGCGGCATTTCGCCGAGATAGACCTCCTGCTCCTTGACTTCCTTGATGCCCTTGCCGCCAGTGGCGTCGTCTTTCTCGTAATGGACAAGTTTCAGGATGACCCGCAACGGCGCCGAATACATGACGCCGCGCTGGCGGCATTCCCGTACATCGAATTTGGGTTTTTCCAGTCGATAGCTGACATATTCCAGGGCCGATTTGCCATTGTAGCTTTCGATGGGAAACACGGAATGAAAAGCGGCTTCAATGCCCACCACTTCCCTTTCTTCCGTCGGAACTTCCGCCTGCAGAAAACGTTTGTAGGAGTCTTTTTGCGTCGCCAGCAGATAAGGCACCTGTGGGATGTTTTTGCGTTTGCTGAAACTTTTGCGAATGCGCTTTTTTTCAGTGAAAGAATATGCCATCAAATAAGACCTCTGACCTGTTTTCGACCGGGGCGCCGGACGGGGTTTTCAAATACTGCAAATGCGGAAAGGGCTGGCAACACGCGGTCACCAACCCTGATCCTGCGCTGTGCCGGAGCACAACGCCTGACAGCGGACGAAACTATTTCAGTTCCACCTCTGCGCCAGCTTCTTCGAGCTGCTTCTTGATGTCTTCAGCTTCATCCTTGGCCACGCCTTCCTTGATCGTGGCGGGCGCGCCTTCGACCATTTCCTTGGCTTCTTTCAGACCAAGACCGGTAATGGCGCGAACCGCCTTGATAGCGGCAATCTTGTTACCGCCAAAGCTGGTCATGACCACGTCAAATTCAGACTTTTCTTCCGCAGCGCCGCCGGCATCACCGCCAGCCGCCGGTGCGGCCACTGCCGCTACTGCGGTAGCGGACACGCCGAATTTGTCTTCCATTGCCGAAATCAGTTCTGACAGATCCAGTACCGACATTTCGCTGATTGCGTCAAGTATCTCTTCTTTTCCAAGAGCCATGATGTTTCTCCAAATAGATTAAATTACAAATAACTGGTTATGCGGCTTGCTTCTGGTCGCGTATTGCAGCGAGCACGCGCACCAAAGAGCCTGGAACTTCGTTCAGCGTCTGCACGAACTTCTGAATCGGGGCCTGCATGGTGCCCGCCAGCTTGCCCAGCAGTTCGTCACGCGTAGGCAGCTTCGCCAGCGCCACGATTTCCGCATCGGAAAGCAGCTTGCCCCCCATGGCTCCAGCCTTGATCTTCAGAGCCTCGTTGTCTTTGGCGAAATCATGTAACGCTTTCGCCGCTGCAGCGGGGTCTTCAGACATGGCCAGGGCCAGCGGGCCACCCAGTCGTTCGTTGAGACACTCAAAGTCGGTTCCTTCAAAGGCGCGACGAGCCAGCGTGTTCTTCACAACCCGCACTGTAACGCCCGCATTGCGCGCATTACGGCGAAGATCGGACATTTGCGCGACCGTCAGCCCACGATACTCAGCCACTATGGCAGCTTCGGCGGCGGAAGCAACTTCCGAGACCTCGGCCACGACGGCTTTTTTCTGTTCCAGATTAAGACCCATATTGAGCTAACCTCCGTTATAGTCGGCCCTCGGACCGGAGAATCATGGCACCTGCAATGGTTTTCATGATTTCTCTGAGCAGAGCACCATCTGCGCAGGCAAGATTAAGCCGCCAACCCGGCGACACCTGCGGTCTTTGACGATTCACGCGCACCCGAACCGGCGCCGCGCGTGACTCAAAGTTGTTCTGGCCGATGCCCAGGCAGCGGCCCTGTTGATTCGGCTCGAGACCTAGCCAGACAGCTCGGCCCGATCCATCCTGATACTGCGCCCCATGGTTGTGGACAGGGCGAAGCGCTTGAAATACTGGCCCTTGGCCGACGATGGCTTGGCCTTCAGCAGCGCCGCGACAACCGCATCCAGGTTTTCCCGCAGGGCGGATGTATCGAATGACGCCTTGCCGATGGTCGCGTGAATGATGCCGCCCTTGTCGGCGCGAAACTGGACCTGTCCGGCCTTGGCGTTTTTCACCGCCGCCTCCACATTGGGCGTGACCGTACCGACCTTGGGATTCGGCATCAGTCCGCGCGGGCCCAGGATCTGGCCCAGCTGACCGACGATGCGCATCATGTCAGGCGTGGCGATAACCACGTCAAAATCCATCTCGCCTTTCTTGATTTCCGCCGCCAGATCATCGCTGCCGACGATATCGGCGCCAGCGGCCCTGGCTTTTTCGGCATTCTCGCCCTCGGCGAAAACCGCCACGCGCATGGTCTTGCCGGTGCCTGCCGGCAACACCACGGCGCCACGCACATTCTGGTCGGATTTACGCGGATCGATACCGAGATTGACAGCCAGGTCCACTGACTCGTCAAACCTGGCGCTGGCAATTTCCTTGACCAGAGACAGCGCCTCATCGACGCTGTAGAGCTTGTCTTTCTGAATTTTTTCGTCAATCGCACGCAGGCGCTTGCTTGTTTTGGCCATATCAGGCGTCCTCCGTCTCTATGCCCATGCTACGGGCGCTGCCGGCAATAATCCTGACCGCGGCATCCATATCGTTGGCGTTAAGATCTTCCATCTTGGTATTGGCGATTTCCTCGAGTTGCGCACGGCTGACCTTGCCCACTTTTTCCAGATGGGGCACGCCGCTGCCCTTGGCGATACCGGCGGCTTTTTTCAGCAGAATGGATGCCGGCGGCGTTTTCTTGATGTAGGTGAAACTCTTGTCATTGAAAACCGTAATAATCACCGGAACCGGCATGCCTTTTTCCATGTTCTGCGTTTCGGCGTTGAACGCCTTGCAGAATTCCATGATGTTCAGGCCATGCTGACCCAGCGCCGGACCCACCGGCGGGCTCGGATTGGCCTCGCCTGCAGGCACCTGCAGCTTGATATAAGCTTCTATTTTTTTAGCCATTTGAAAAACTCCTGATGGGTGCAAACGCCTCGCAGCTCCCCTTTACCTCAATAAAAAAAACGACAGACAGCGGTCCGGCCTGCCGGACGCCATGCCCGGTCGCGCATTCAACCTTTTTCCACCTGCCCGAAATCCAGCTCCACCGGTGTCGAGCGCCCGAATATGGACACCGACACGCGGATTTTGTTCTTTTCGTAGTTCACATCTTCGACCACGCCGTTGAAATCCGCGAATGGTCCCTCCGTTACACGGATCATTTCGCCCGGCGCAAACGAGAATTTCGGCCGTGGCTTTTCCACGCCTTCCTGCACCTGCTGAATAATGGCTTCCGCTTCGCGGTCGGAAATAGGAATCGGCTTAGTAGCTGTTCCTCCAATAAACCCCGAAACCCGCGGCACGCCATTGACCAGGTGCCAGGTATCGTCCGTCATAACCATGTGCACCAGCACATATCCAGGAAAAAACTTGCGCTCGGACGTCTTCTTTTCGCCGCCCTTCATTTCCACGACCTCTTCGGTCGGCACCAGTATGTCGCCAAACATGTGTTCCATGCCGGCGCGCTCGGCGTGTTCGCGTATTGCCTCCTGCACCTTCTTTTCATAACCCGAAAAGGCCTGCACCACGAACCATTGCATTTTTTCCATGACCAGATACCCG
>JALXFQ010000017.1:0-649 GCA_027067235.1 Gammaproteobacteria bacterium | reverse complement strand
TCGCGAGACAGCCCAGTCGACTCTGGCGGTGGTGGTCATCGTGTTGCCCACGATCAACACGATGACCACCACCGCCAGAGTCGACTGGGCTGTCTCGCGATTGGTCGGCCAGACAACCTTTTTTACTTCGCGTGAAGTCGCCCGCAGAAAAGCCCATGCAGCCTGGCCCGGCTCGGACAAAAGAGCGATCACCAGCGCCACGATGACCGAACCCAGCATGGCGCCGGTACGCACCAGAGCATGCGCGTCGGCAAGCTCGTAATACGCCACGATACCCGCCACGACCACCGCTGCGGCAGCGATCAGCTTAAGTTTGTCAGCCAGTTTCACCAGACAACTCCTGTTTCGTTAAATGGCAGGCCAGGAGGGACTCGAACCCCCAACATGCGGTTTTGGAGACCGCCGCTCTACCAATTGGAGCTACTGGCCTTAACTTTTTCCACAACTGCACCAAAGCGCAAAAACGCCCCTGCGTCCGGCACAGGAGCGTTTTGACCGCTATTGCAAGCCGCTTACTCGATGATTTTACTCACAACGCCGGCGCCCACGGTGCGGCCGCCTTCACGGATCGCAAAGCGCAGCCCTTCTTCCATCGCAATCGGCGCAATCAGGGTCGCCGTAAAGCTGACGTTGTCGCCGGGCATGACCA
>JALXFQ010000016.1 GCA_027067235.1 Gammaproteobacteria bacterium | reverse complement strand
CCTGTCTGCCAGACCCACCCGGCGGATGCGACACCGCTAAATGCGGCTGCTGTTGCAACAGCGCCAGCCAGGGTCAACATTTTGAACGATTTTTTCATATACATTCGCTTTTTCATTGCGATACTCCTCTCTTTGGATTTTACGATTTTTCGTAATTTAACAAGGGCCTAGCCCCAGCATATGAGTGCATTCAGACACGCACCTCAATTCTGTCGATCCCCGTATGCGGAAAACGAAACCGTAGCTCAATCTGATCGATTCGCTCAGTCTCTTGATTGTTATTGACCGACGTAGCAGTCGATGGGGTACAACGCTGCCGATTACTGATGCCAGTGGCGTATATCGTAATAATCGGTCATGCCGGGATGATTAAACGGCGTGTACCATGGCCCCTGATCTTCCAGAAAACTCAGACTGGCCGGGTATGGTTTTTCAATACCATGCAGTGCCTGCTTGTACCACTCGGCTGTTTTGACGTATGTTTTGATCACGGGCGCTTTGGCAGGCCGCTCAGCCGGGTTCTCGCCTGCTATGTAGAGGGGCTCGCTGGCACTGGCTACAGCGCTGAAACTCAGCGTCACCACTATGGACGCCATGCAAAAAACTTTACTCTTCATTCAATCCCCCTGGTATTTCAGATGTTGCACTCTGCGCGAGCGCCTTGGTTAACAAGCAAACAACATGCCATCCCTTTAAGCAATCTGTATTGTATTGATTAATATGCATTTATCCATGTCCGGCCAGAACCAGCCCCTGCTCCTGAGCAAATCAATGACGATTTGGCAGGCTGTTTGTTGACCGGACTGACAGTTTGGCAATAATCGCATCCGATTGCCAAAAAGCGCCGTAATCATTCGCCGACCCGTGTATAAAACCTCTACAATAACTGGATAGATCTCCATGAAACAACTCTTCAGTCTGCTGCTATTTGTCGTCCTCGGCCTGGGCAGTCTCCACGCTGCCGCCAGAGATACGCGCCCGGCGCCCGAATTCCCGTCATCTCTGCAATGGCTCAACGTATCGCGCCCGCTTACGCTGAAAGACCTGCGCGGCAAGGTGGTGATACTGGACTTCTGGACCTATGGCTGCATCAACTGCATGCACATTATCCCGGATCTGAAGAAGCTGGAAAAAAAATACGGCAACAGGATCGCCATCATCGGCGTACACAGCCCCAAATTCGATAATGAGAAAAACCTGGAAACCCTGCGCAAGATCGTGGTGCGTTATGATCGGCGCCATCCGATCGTCAATGACGTCGATTTTGATATTTTTCGCGCCTATGGCGCAAGCGCCTGGCCGACCATAGCCGTGGTTGACCCGGCGGGCATGCTGCTGGGCGGCGTTACCGGCGAAGGTCACTACGAACTGCTGGACGCCATTATCAGGGACCTGCTGGACAAATTCAGGGGCAGAATAAACAGCAAACCGCTGCCCATAGCCCTGGAAAAGGAAAAGTTCAGGGATCACCTGCTGGCCGCACCGGAAAAAATTGCGGTATCGGATCGTTACGTGGCCATTTCGGATTCATTGCATCATCGTGTACTGGTAACCGATCATCACGGCAAGCTGATCAGGGCCATCGGCGGCAAGGACGCAGGCGACCATGTCGGCTCCCCCGGCGAAACGCGTTTCCATACGCCGCGCGGCCTGGCGTTCAGCAATACCGGAATTTATGTTGCGGATACGGGAAATCACCGCATCAAGTTCATCGACCTGAAAAGCTGGCAAACGACCAACATTGCTGGCACCGGAGAAAACGAGCGCAACCGCTGGGGACATTATATAGCCGCTGAAACCGGCTTGAGTTCACCCTGGGCGCTGGCCTATGACAGGCCGTATCTGTATATCAGCAGCGCCGGCTCTCACCAGATATGGCGCTATCACGAAACCAAGGGGGTTCTGGAAACCTTTGCCGGGCTTGGAGATGAAGACTTGCGAGACGGCGATCTGCGCCATTCGGCGTTTGCACAACCCAGTGGTCTGAGCCTGCTCGACGACAAGTTGTATGTTGCTGACGCGGAAGACTCTGCGGTGCGTGTTATCGACCTGAAAAAGAAAACAGTTGAAACACTGATCGGAGGCGGCCTGTTTGACTGGGGCGACAAGGATGGCCGGTTCTCCCGGGCAGAGCTGCAGCATGTTACCGACATCACCGCCCTGAATGGCAGATACCTGGTCATTGCAGATACCTACAACCACAAGCTGAAACGACTCGACCGCAGGAAAAAAACCGTTCGCACCCTGATCGGTAACGGCAAACCCGGCCACGGGGCGCGCGAGCTGAACGAACCTTCGGGTCTGGCGCGGATGGATGGAAAAATACTGGTGGCGGACACCAACAACGACCGGATACTGATTGTGGACGCCGCCGCCCGTACAGTGAAACGATTCCGTATCAGAAAGTAATCGGCCCGCCCGGACAGCACAGCAGCGATGCAGTCCGGTCAGTCGTACACCTGAAACAACTGCCGGGCGAAATCTGTTTTTTGACAGATCCTGCATTTTCCGGGCGTGGTGTCGCTGCCGCGATCAACCACGCGAAAATCGACCCCGCAAGACGAACATTTTGCGCCCATCAGCGGGACGCTGGCCTGCGGCTGAGTCTGCCAGTGCACCAGGTTCACCGCGTTGTCTTCGCACACATCCACACACAAGCCGCAACCGGTACACAGATTGCCGTTGATGCGATAGCTGAGATTTTCGCCATCCAGTATCAGCGCCTGATGCGGGCAGATTCGCACGCAGGCATCACAGGCGACGCAATGACGCTCGTCTATGACCGGTGCGGCGGGGACAATATGACCCGGCTTGTCGGCCTCGATAATCATGCCCAGGGGCATTACTTGCTGGCCCTCCCGGGCATCGTTAGCGGCCCTGGAGACTTCGCCCAGCATATGCCGGAAAAATCCCCTGCGCCCTACCATGTCTGATTCGTCTGCCAGGTGCGTATTCTGTATAAACCGTTTCCACTGACCGGCTTCACGGCAGCGCGCGGCTTCTATGGGCGCCATGCCCTGGCTTTCCAGCCAGCGATTGACGTTGTCCAGCCGCGCGGAAAGCGGTATGGATTTGCCTCTGTCACACTGATCGCAATCCGCACTGGCGACAACCAGCTGATATTCTCCCTTGCTGCGGATCTCCAGCAGGGTACGTTCACTGATGGCATGCAAGCAGGGAA
>JALXFQ010000015.1 GCA_027067235.1 Gammaproteobacteria bacterium | reverse complement strand
TGTGCGCACCGCACAGGCGGCCAATCATGGTCTCAACGCCGCCATGCAGATCGCTTTCCGCGGCGGCGCCATCACCGGCATGCTGGTGGTGGGTCTGGGCCTGCTGGGCGTGGCCGGCTTCTATGGCTTGCTGGTCAGCCTGGGCGTCGATGACCCGATCCATCCGCTGGTGGGTCTGGCTTTTGGCGGCTCGCTGATTTCCATCTTTGCCCGGCTGGGCGGCGGTATCTTCACCAAGGGCGCTGATGTCGGCGCGGATATCGTCGGCAAGGTGGAAGCCGGCATTCCCGAAGACGACCCGCGCAATCCGGCGGTAATCGCCGATAATGTCGGCGACAATGTCGGCGACTGCGCCGGCATGGCGGCAGATTTGTTCGAAACCTACGCCGTTACCGTGGTCGCCACCATGCTGCTGGGCGGTCTGATGGTGGGCACCTCCGGCGCAGTCATGTATCCGCTGATCCTCGGCGGTGTTTCCATCATTGCCTCCATCATCGGCACCTTTTTCGTCAAGGCGCGCGAAGGCGGCAAGATCATGAACGCCCTGTATCGCGGCCTGATCGTGGCCGGCGGACTGTCCGCTGTGGCGTTTTATTTCGTCACCACCCTGATGTTCTCCGACGGCATTACCATCAACGGCGAACATATTTCATCCCTGAACCTGTTTTTTGCAGCCCTGATCGGTCTCGGTCTGACCCTGGCCATGGTGGTCATTACCGAGTATTACACCGCGACCGAGTTCAGCCCGGTGCGACATATTGCCGAGGCATCCACCACCGGCGACGGCACCAATGTCATCGCCGGTCTGGGCGTTTCCATGAAGTCCACCGCGGCGCCGGTGATTGTCATCTGCGCCTCCATCTGGGGCGCCTATGAGCTGGCCGGCCTGTACGGCGTCGCCATCGCGGCAACGGCCATGCTGTCCATGGCGGGCATCATCGTCGCGCTGGACGCCTACGGCCCCATCACCGACAACGCCGGCGGCATCGCCGAAATGGCCGAACTGGACGAAAAAATCCGCAACATCACTGACCCGCTGGATGCGGTGGGCAACACCACCAAGGCAGTGACCAAGGGATATGCCATCGGCTCGGCGGCGCTGGCGGCGCTGGTGCTGTTTGCCGACTACACCCATACCCTGGAGAAAGCCGGCATCAGCGCCACTTTTGACCTGTCCAACCACATGGTCATCATCGGCCTGTTCATCGGCGGACTGGTGCCGTATCTGTTTGCTTCCATGGCCATGGAAGCGGTCGGCCGCGCAGCGGGCGGCATCGTCAACGAAGTACGCCGCCAGTTCAGGGAAATGCCCGGCATCATGGATCACACCGAAAAACCGGACTATTCCAGAGCGGTGGACATGCTCACCAGAGCCGCCATCAGGGAGATGGTCATACCGTCCCTGTTGCCCATCGCGGTACCGATCATCGTCGGTCTGCTGCTGGGCGCTCAGGCCCTGGGCGGCGTATTGCTCGGCACCATCATTACCGGCCTGTTCGTGGCCATTTCCATGACCACCGGCGGCGGCGCATGGGATAACGCCAAGAAATATATCGAAGACGGCAATTTCGGCGGCAAGGGTTCCGACGCCCACAAGGCGGCGGTAACCGGCGATACGGTCGGCGACCCGTACAAGGACACTGCCGGCCCGGCGGTCAATCCGCTGATCAAGATCATCAATATCGTGGCGTTGCTGATTGTTCCGCTGATCGCCTGACCATCCAATTCCCGATACCAGCCGCCGGTTCGAAAGAGCCGGCGGTTTTTTTTTGCGCATTCGCCCCGAGTTGTTAATACAACAGGCGCGGCCGGCTGGTTTGTCACCTGGATGACAGACAAGGCCCCCTGCCGCGGATTAGCCTTGTAGCCAATATCGCACGTTGCCATTACAAAAGGAGAAAGAATCATGCCCCATGACGACAAGACCCTGGCGGATATGCTGAAAGTGGTGCAACCCATTTCCCTGCCGCCGGCGGAATATCCCCCCGCGGTGATCGTACGCGATACCCCGCGTGAGGAGCTGGAACAGCGCATCCGCAGCAATGCGGAAAAAATGGGTCTGGAACTGACCGACGAGCACTGGGAAGTCATCAACTGGCTGTTTGATTTTTATGTCCATTGCTGTGATACCGAAGACCCGGGCTATCTGGGACAGCAAACCTACTGGAAATACGTCAACTGCCTGTACGACGATGACTGCAGGAACGAGCTGGCGGGTGAAGACGAGGCCGATTGCCCCCATGGCAAACTGAGCCGCAAGGAAGCCACCAGGGCTTACCCGGTTTACCGTATCCTGGTAAAGGCCTTCAAGCACAGGGGCGGGTCAAAGCATCTGTACGCCCTGTTTCCGTATGGTCCGCTGTTCACCATCCATTTACTGGCCCAGTTGCCGCGTCTGATGAACGACGCCAACCCGCATTTCGGTACGGCGTTCTGAGCGCCGGCAGCCAGCTCCCCTGACAGAGGAAACCAGCATGAGAATACATGTCAGCTATCAAGGCCTGGAAAAAAAGAACAAGAAGTCACTGGCCGCCTTTATCCGCGAACAGGCGGAAAAGCTGGAACAAAAACTCGGCCCGCTGGCCGAGCATGACCCCGGCATCAGGGCCACCGTGCAAAAACACGCCAGGAAGCCCCGCTACCGGTTCGGCGCCAACCTGCATGTATTGCACAAGATCATCTCGGCGGAAGAGGAAGGCGAAGATGCTTTCTCGGTCATCCGCGCAGTCTTTGGCGAACTCGAACGCCAGGCGCAGCGTTACAAGAGCCGCCTGAAAAACGAGCATTTATGGAAACGCAAGGCACGGCGCAGGCAGTTGCTCCCCGCTACCACCAGCGCAGGCACAACGGCCACTGAGCAGGGCCGGCAGAAAGCTGCCAGCTGGTTCGACGACGTCACGCCGTATCTGGATGATTTGTACGATTTCGCCCTGCGCGAGATTACCTATCTGCAGGCCATCGATGATCTGCGTCCCGGCGACCTGCAACCGGATGAACTGGTGGACGCCGTGGTGGTGTCAGCGTACGAAAAACAGCAGCACAAACCCGACCGGCTGGACCTGCGCGCGTGGCTGCACCAGCTCGCCATCGACCTGCTCGACGAGGAAGTGGCGCGCAGCAGGCAGAGACGCAAGGCCATCAGCCTGGAAACCGTCATCGAAGACGAGGATATCGACACCGATATCTATGAGTTCTATCA
>JALXFQ010000014.1 GCA_027067235.1 Gammaproteobacteria bacterium | reverse complement strand
CGGCAAAATACAGTTGCTGGCGGATATCATCGACCGGTTCCCGCTGAATACGCCGCGACTGCCCCTGGCACACGGCGTACAGCTGCGCGGCAGCACCGCCGCTGTTATCCGGCCCCGGTTTGCGCCGTGGGAAGCGGGACAATGCCTGCTCCTCTTCGGCGCAATCTTCCGTACACAGACGCGCCACATACACAGTGCCGCGTATGCCGATGGAGGCCGACGGCGTTTTCAGCAGCACGCCCGCGGGGCGCAGTTTGCCGATGGCGCCGGAAACGGCGCGCAAGCCGCCCTTGAGCAAATGCAGTTTCTCGGTTTCCTGCTGCGGCTGCTGGCTGAATTCCTCGATGACCAGCGCCGTTTTCGGTCGCAAGGTCAGCTTGCCGCCATCGGCCATGCGCATGACAACATAGGAATCATCCGCCGTGGTAATGGTTTCCCACGGGAACACGCTGGATCCCTTGTCGAGAGTGCGCGCCGCATCGCCGGGCAACTGGGCCGTAACCACGCCTTGCATCAGAATGACTTCGCCAACGGGGTCGGCCGCTCGTGCTGCGACTGCCAGCGACAGCGACATGGCCAGCATCAGGAAACGCATCATGTCACCCACCCCGCTCAAAACCGGTACACCAGACTGGCGTGCAGCCGGCTGTCGTTGTCGGTTGTGGCATCGGGATTGCCACTGTCGATGCCGTCCAGCACATAACCGTAATCCGCCTGCAGGTTGAGTCGGCTCTTCCAGCCCCACCTGGCGCTGACGCCGATGCTGACCAGGGTGTCAGAGCCCACTTCCCCGACTTTCGGCTGCAGACGCCTGAGACTGCCGGCGTCGCTAAAAACACCAAGCTGCAGTTGTGAAACCGTGGGCGGCGACCACAGCTGCAGACGCGCACTGATGCCGCGGTCTCCGGTCAGCTCCCTTTCCTCGAAACCGCGTACGGTATTGATACCGCCGAGCCCGAACTGTTCGCCTGGAATAAGCAGGTCGTCGCTGTATTGCGCCAGCAACCGGGCCTGGATTTGCCAGGCCTTCGGCAGCCGCAAATCGGCATTCAGCGTAGCGCGCCAGGCATTCCAGTTCTGATCGGCGCCGGCGCGAACTGTCTGGTAGGCTGCGGCGGTATTATCCGTGCCGCCGTCCAGATTCCAGTAGTTGCCGATATTGAACAGGCCGCCCCAGCGCGGCGTGTCCCATTCCGCGTGATATTGCGCGGACAGTGGCCGCGAGCGCACGTCAGCGCCGATGAGCTGCTCGGCGAAGGTGGCGTCATTCTCGAACAGCTTGTCGGCCAGGTCGAATATCAGTCGCTGACGCAGTTTTCCGGCCTTGTTCAGCACCTGGGTATAAGTCAGGCCCAGGGTCTTGCCGCCGCCGCTGACGTCAAAAAACTCGGCAACGGTACCGGTATCCACGGTCGATCGCACGCCATAGAAGGAAAACATGCCGGTCCAGCGGTACACCGGCACCCGGTAAACCGCGCCATATTGTTTCACCCTGTCGACATCCTCCGGCGAAGTGGTGTAAGTCAAAGAAAGCTGATGATCCCGACCGAACAGGTTGCGATGCTGGTAACCCAGACCCAGACGGCTGCGCGTGGTCTGGCGGGTGCCGGTATTGTTCAGCCATGCAAAGGTTTGTTGCGGATGACTGTCTCGTACCGCCACTTCGGCGTCCACTGTGCCGGCAACCGCGCCGCGGCTGAATAACAGCTGGCTGCGTTTGGCCGTATTGAAATTGGCCACGCCCAGGGCGCGGGACAGGGCGTGAGTATTGGGCGATTCGCCCTTTTTCAGCTGCGGCAGACTGGCGCGGATATTTTCCGCGGAAAACCACCGGTTGCCGCTGGTCCTGATGTCGCCAACCACCAGCCGGCTGATTTTCAGTCGTACCACGCCACCGCTGAGTTTCTGCGGCGGCACGGTCACCCGGTACAGGCTGAATCCGCGCTGCTGCAAGGCTTTTTCCAGCGTTGCAGCGGCTTGGCGCAGGCGTTCTATGCCCTCGTGGCGGCCGGTGTAGGGCTGCAGAATGTGGCGTATCCGGCGCGCAGACAGGGGCGTATCTCCGTCCAGGCTGAATCCGTTCACCTGAAACTGCAAGGGCTGGCCCGCCACGGCGCCCTGCCCGGCGGCACCGGCAACTGCCGTCCCGATGCCGGCGAGCAAGTATATCGCCAGCATAGCGGCGATTTTGTGCTTTTTTGTCTGAGCCATGAATCCGCCCCTTGGCGTCAGGAACCGCTTCAACCCGGTGGTTGAGCTGTTGAATTGACGATTACACCCTCTGAAACAGGCAGTCTAGCGTTCCGCCCCCGATAAAAACGTGTCATATTTCACAAAAACAACACGTTCTTGCCCCCAGTGTATCAGATTTCTTCTATATGCGGTTTTTGCCATGTATTGCCGCTAACCCAGTCCATCCGCCATGATCGCTAAATGGATGCGCGTTCTTGCCGGTGTTTTGATCACGCTGCTGCTGGCTGCGCACAGCGCACAACTGACCGACTGGCGTTTTTTGCGCGAGCTCGATGCTCGTTTGTATGACATGCGATTGCGCATGGCCATGCCGGGCGGCGTCGATCCGCGCATAGTCATTGTCGACATCGACGAAAAAAGCCTGGCCCGGGAAGGTCACTGGCCCTGGCCGCGGGCGAAGCTGGCGCAACTGGTGCGCAGCTTGTTCGATGTCTATCATGTCGATACCCTGGGCTTCGACATGGTGTTTGCCGAACGCGACCAAAGTCACGAACTGCAACAGCTGCGCTCGCTGGCGCTGGCGCGTGACAAAACCGGCTTTGTGCAGGAACTGGAAAATCTGCAGCCAGAGCTGGATCGGGACCGGCAGTTTGCCGCGGCTTTGCGCCAGACCAACACGGTACTCGGTTATTATTTTGGCAATGATGACAGCGGCGCGGACAACAGCGGCCTGCTGCCAGCTCCCGTATTCGATGCCGAATCCGGTTTGTACCGGCAAACTCACGCTTTGCGCGCCTCGCGTTACACCGCCAACCTGCCGATATTGCAGCAGTCCGCGCAAACCGGCGGCTTCTTTTCCTCCTTTATGGTGGACAGCGATGGCGTGTTCCGGCGTGTGCCACTGCTGCTGGAATACGACAAAAACCTGTACGGCTCCCTCAGCCTGATGCTGGTTTCAGGTTATCTCGGCGCGCCCATCGAAGCACAAGTGATTCCCGGTAGCGGAC
>JALXFQ010000013.1 GCA_027067235.1 Gammaproteobacteria bacterium | reverse complement strand
GCATGGAAACCCAGCCGATCCAGCTGCGCCGGCGCTGGCCGCGGTCGCGCAGGATCTTGCGCATGCGCACGGTAACATCGCCAAAATCGATATTCACCGGACAGGGTTTCAGGCAGCGGTGGCAGATGGTGCAGTGATCGGCGATGTCGTTCATTTCGTCGAAATGGTGTACCGACAGACCGCGCCGGGTCTGGTCCTCGTACAGAAACGCCTCGATGATGAGGCCGGTGGCCAGTATCTTGTTGCGCGGCGAATACAGCAGATTGGCGCGCGGCACATGGGTGGTGCATTCCGGCTTGCATTTGCCGCAGCGCAGACAATGGCGAATGTCGTCGTTGAGCAGACCCAGTTCGCTGGCCTCCATGATGATGGCTTCCTGTTGCAGCAATTGCAGTGACGGCGTGTAGGCGTCATCCAGGCCGGAACCAGGCAGCAGCTTGCCGCGGTTGAAATGGCCTTGCGGGTCGATTTTCTGTTTGTATTGCTGAAAAGCTTGGGTGGTGGCCGGGTTCTGGTACTGTATCTTGGTCAGGCCGATACCGTGTTCGCCGGAAATGACGCCGCCCAGCCCGGTGGCCAGCGCCATGATCCGGTCGACGATGCGCTCGGCTTCCTGCAGCATGGCGTAGTTGTTGGAATTGACCGGGATATTGGTATGCACATTGCCGTCGCCCGCATGCATGTGCAGCGCCACGAACAGCCGCCCGGACAGCACTTCCTGATGAATCTCCGCCAGTTTGCGGCGTACCGCGTCGAGCGTGAAACCGCCGAATATTTCGTACAGTGGATGCAGTATTTCCTGTTTTACCGATATCCGGATTTCGCGCCGCAGAAACAGTTCAAACAAGCTGCGCCCGGGATCTGCGATGTCGGTAACGGCATCGGGGTAGGCGGAGGCCGGGTCGTCCAGATGGCCGGCGATGGTGCGCCAGCGATTGCGCGCGGCTTCGATCAGGGCCACCGCTGCCTGCTGCTTGCCCTGCAGCATGCGTTTGCCTTCGGCGCTGCGCGCATATTCGGGATTTTCTGCGGTTTCCGGCATATCACCGGATACATAGGCCAGCAGCGCATCGGCCATGGCCAGCTTGTTTTGCAGCGATTGTTCGATATTGATGCGCTCCACGCCTTCGGTGTAGTCCGCCAGTTTTTGCAGCGGAATAACCACGTCCTCGTTGATCTTGAAGGCGTTGGTATGGGCGGCGATGGCAGCGGTGCGGGCGCGTGGTTCCCAGAACCGGCGGCGCGCTTCCGGCGTGGTCGCAACGACTGCCTCGGCGCTGCGTTTTGCCGCCAGCCCGGCGACCTGCGCCGCGGCGCTTTCCACAGCGGCTTCGTTATCACTGACCATGTCGGCGATAAGCACCATCTTGGGGGTGTCGGCGCGGCTGGATTTGGGGGTGTAGTTCACTGCCTTGATGTAGCGTTCGTCCAGATGCTCCAGACCAGATAGTAATACGTCTGAATTACTATTCAGCGCGTCCAGCGTTTCCTTGATGGACAGTACGGCCTCGCGCAGGTCATGGCCGTAGAACTCCATGCAAATGGTGCGCACATGTTCGGGCATGCGGTGCAGGATGAACACCGCCGAGGTAATCAGCCCGTCGCAGCCTTCTTTCTGCACCCCGGGCAGGCCGCCCAGAAACTTGTCGGTGACATCCTTGCCCAGGCCTTTCTTGCGCAGGGCGCTGCCGGGGAAGCGCAGTATTTGCGCTTCGCCTTGTGCTGTTTTGCCGTCGGATTGATAGCGGGTGACGCGAAACTCCACCGTTTCCTGTAAATGAATCTTGCCCAGATTGTGGTTGAGGCGTTCCACCTCGATCCAGCGCGCATCCGGCGTCACCATGCGCCAGGACACCAGGTTATCCAGCGTCGTGCCCCATAACACGGCTTTTTTGCCGCCGGCGTTCATGGCTACATTGCCGCCGATGGTGGAGGCGTCCTGGGAAGTGGGATCCACGGCGAAGGCAAGACCCTGGTTTTCCGCCAGCCGTGACACGCGGCGGGTGACGACGCCGGCTTCGGCCCGCACCGTGGGCACAGTGTGGTTCAGTCCGGGCAGCGAACGCTCGACAATATCGCCCAGCGCCTCGAGCTTTTCGGTGTTGATGACAGCGGTATTCTGGTCCAGCGGTACTGCGCCGCCGGTGTAGCCGGTGCCGCCGCCGCGCGGAATGATGGTCAGGCCACACTGTATGCACTCGTCCACCAGCGCCGCCATTTCAGCTTCTGTATCCGGCGTCAGCACCACCGCCGGGTATTCCACGCGCCAGTCGGTGGCGTCAGTGACGTGGCTGACGCGGGCCAGACCGTCGAACTGTATGTTGCCGGCGCGGGTATGTTTTTTCAGGCGGCGGGTGATTTCCTCGCGCTGTTTTGCGACACGGTCAAATTCGTCCTCAAAGCTGCGCACCGCAGCACAGGCCAGCTCATACAGCTCCAGAACCTGTTCGTTACCGGCGGCGCGATCCCGGATCTGGTTCATGCGCTGGCGCAATGCGCCGGTAAGCGCCTGACGGCGTTGACGGTTTTCCAGCAGGTCATCGAAAATCAGCGGGTTGCGTTTGATCACCCACATGTCGCCCAGCACTTCCAGCAGCATGCGCGCGGAGCGGCCGGTTACGCGTTTGGCGCGCAAGGCCTCAATGATTTCCCAGCCGCGCCGGCCCAGCAGGCGTATGACAATCTCCCGGTCCGAGAACGAGGTGTAGTTGTAGGGAATTTCTCGAATGCGGTCAGGCATGTTTCTGTTTGCCGGGAAAGGGCCGCGTATTGTAGCGGCTAAGACAGCGCCGCTCCATAGAACGGGGAGCGTGGGTGGCGGGTTCAGGGTTTGTGCCGTTTGTGTGATGCGCTTCACAGCGCCGGCGCGGTTTGGCGGGTAGATTGGTCACTTCTTAAAGGGGCAGACTACTGAAGAAGGAGACAGAACCATGAACATCGCAATCTCAGAACCGAAACTGGAATCAGAGTACCCAGACTCTCAAGAGATGGACGCTGCAAGCCAATGCATGGCGATCATCTGGGCCAGGAAACTGGCTACCGAAAATGACAGGATCGCTCTGGCGCAAGCCGTGCGCGGCATCAACGGCGTAACCCATGTCAACTACGCGGACAGGAAGCCGCTGATACTGATGGTGGCGTACCAGGCCGATGACACCAGTGCGTTTGATATCGCCAGTGCTCTGCGGGCGACTGAAGGAAATGTACGACTGGTTGGGTGCTGAGCCACGCCGGCTGGCGCCGCTCATCTTGCAGTCGTTGCTGTCTGTGGTGCTGACGCCACAGCCAGTATCTCATGACGAACCCGGTCGTAGTCCGATGGCTGCAGGTAGTGCAATACCTCGCGGCTGTCGGCATTCAGGTTCAGTATCAGTCCCTTGTCGGGATAGAACCAGTATTGTTCGGAATCGGATAGGCGGGTAATGCTGTCGGGCTTGCCAAAACGCTGACGGATGATGGTCTCGTCGTAGGCTACACGCGGCAGATAGGTCATGGCTGTTACCGGGCGCTGCTTGGCCTGCTGCAGGCTGACGCCACCGAGTTTGATTTTTCTTGCGCCACTGGCCTGGGGGCTGATTTTCCGGGCATTGCCGGCCCAGTCTTCAATAGCCTGTCCAGGTGCGTCGATAACAGCGATGAGTCTGGCCTGGAAGCCGCCGAGACTGATGTTCTTGAAGAAGGTTTCTACGGTGGGCGGCTTGCCTTCATCGGCGAAGATCGCCGTTTCACCCTCATCGCGCAGTTTGTCCATGAGCTGCTGCAAAGGGCTGGAGCCGAGGGTAACGCCAAACACTGAAACGGCGCCGCCAGAGGTCTTGATGTCCCATGGGTAGATGTTCTCCGCCGGCGTATTTGTCTGCTGGGGCGCAAACAGGAACAGTGCCACCAGAATCAGCAAGATGACGGCGAGTATGGTCAGGGGAGTTTTCATCGGGGCATAAATATTAGCAAACTCTAATTGTACACGATCCAGGCGAACATGCCTGCCCATAACAGCACGGTGAACTGTAGCGTTCTGTCATTGAACAGAATGGCAACCGGTGATTCTCCCTGTTCCCTGCCAAAAGTCAGGGCCACATATCGCAGCAGACCAAACAGGACGAAGACGCTGGTGAGATACAGATGCGGCGCGGACAGCCGGTCGATGGTCTCGGGGTCCAGGGTGTAGGCCAGATAGACAAAAAACGTGGCCGGTGTGACGATGGCCAGCAGCAGGTCGATCATTCCCGGCGAGTAGTCCGACAGCACGCTGCGCTGGTGTTCTGCGCTGATGCCGGCGCTGCGCAGCTCCTGACGCCGTTTGATCAGGGCGATGAACAGGGCGACCAGAAAGGTGGCGATAAGCAACCAGCGGGATGGCTCCACATGAGCCGCCAGGGCGCCGCCGAGTACGCGCAGGACAAAGCCGGTGGCGATAGTCGCAACGTCAAGAATGACGATATGCTTGAGATACAGGCTGTAGGCGATGTTCAGCAGGAAATAGCCGAGCACGGTCAGGCCTGCGCCAAAACTGGCGTAGAAGGCCAGCGCAAAACCCGGAGCCAGCAACAGGACTATGCCCCATCGGGCCTGCCGGATGCTGATTTCGCCCGATGCGATGGGCCGGCGCATTTTCAGCGGATGCAGGCGGTCTTTTTCCCGGTCCAGTATATCGTTCATCAGATAAACCGCGCTGGCCGCCAGGCAAAAGGCAATAAAGCAGGCAAAAACATGGATCGCCGCGGTAGTGTCTGTTAGTTTTCCGCCGAAAAACAGCGGGGCCAGGACAAAACTGTTTTTGACCCAGTGTTTTGGGCGCATGGCGCGGATAAATGGATGATTGAGCAGGGAAAACACGTTGCGATCAGATAATTGGACGGGTTCCGGTAAACTTGGATTGATTCGACAGCTGTGGCTGCGATGGTTCCTTATACTTGTTTTGACAGGATTTGCATCGGCCGCCAACGCCGTTCTCCAAGCCCGCCTGAATTTGGATCTGGGCGAACCGCAAAACTCGGCTGGATTTGCCCAGGTGTCGTCCAGTCAGGGAGGGCTGGCGCTGCAACTGCTACCCGGGACCCGGGGCGTGCTGGAATATGGTGCGGAGTTTTCCGTGGTGCGGCTCAGCAAATTCTGTGTTGTTTTCAGACAGGCTGATTATATTCGTACGCTGCGGCTCGATCTATTGTCGGCGGATAAAAACTGGCAGGATGCCGGTACGCGCAGGCTGGCCTGGGCCCTGCATGACGAACCGGTCTGTTTTGCCGTACAGCCGGGCGTTTACCACGGTTTCCGGCTGGGGTTTACCGGCGGTGGCGGCAATATACCGCAGCCCATGCGTGCTCTGGTCGATGGTGCAGAACTGGCGGTGGCGAGCTGGCTGGATCGTCCGGCCGGGGCATTGACCATCGCGCTACTGGCCGCCTTGATGCTGATTGGGCCGGGGCTGTTTCTTGCCATTCTGTTCAACCGCGAAAGCCATGCGCATACGGACCTGCTGGCGCAGTTGTGCATGTGGTCGGTGGTCTTTTTCCTGCTCATGTACGTCTGTCTGTGGGCGCTGCAGACATTCCCTTTCCTGTCAGGCATTCGTCTGGTCTGGCTCTGGGCCGGCATGGCCGATTTGATTATTCTGCTGGCTGCCTTGCGTCTGGGCATCAGGGGGTTTGCCCATGCGCTGTTGTCATTTTTGCCCTCGGTTATGGTTTATCTGGCCCTGGTGCTGGGCCTGACGATCTGGCTCGTGCATGGTCTGGCCCTGCCAGTATGGGAACTGGATTACCAGTGGATCAATCAGAACTACACCTACGGCGCATTTCATGCTCATGATCCCGTGCTGCATTATGTCAACGGCCGGGCTATCGCCGATAATGAGCCATTCACTGTTTATTACTCCAACCGGCGGTTGATGTATTACGTTGAGGACCGCGGCATCCTGCCGGGCGTGCTGGCAGGGGTGTATCGTCAGGTGCAGGGCGAAATGGTCGGGCTTGCGGGGCGCAGCTACGCGGCGTATGCCTTTTTTGCGTTGGCCTGCAATGCCATGCTGGTTTTCCCGGTGATGGCGTTTGTGCGTCGCTATATGCCCAGTCGCAGCATCATTTTTGGCGTACTGCTGGTGTCGCTGAACGCATTCGTGCTGGTGAATTACTATCTGGCATGGTTCAAGCTGGCGGCTGCGGCGCTGTTTCTCAGCGGTTTGCTGATTCTGCTATCCGACAACCGGTCTCTGCGCAACTGGCTGCTGGCAGGGCTGGCCTGGGGGCTGGCCGCCAATATGCACGCCGGCAGCGCCCTGATGATTCCGCTGTTTTTCCTGTGGCAGGCGTTTTCCCTGATGCGCCAGCAACTCATCAAAGGACTGGTCTTCCCGTTGATTCTGGTGCTGGTGTTTGCCGCCACCATCGCGCCCTGGTCATTGGTCAAGGCGCGTTTTTTCCCCGATCAGCACGTACTGCTGATATCTCATTATCTGGGTGGCCGGCAAAACCCCGATGGCCTGCTGGCTTCAGCCAGGCAGTTTTTTGATGAAGTGCCGCTGGCCGAGCAGCTCAAGGTTCGCGCCCGGCGAATTGAAAACGCCCTGCGCCTGACCGAGATCAAGCAGCTTTACAGACTCCCGCAAGAGCGCGGTTGGCAAGACTTGCTGTTGCAATGGGATTTGTACGAGTTTCGCTACACGGCCTTGGTGCTGTATCCGTTGCTGCTGTTCGCCCTGTTTGCCCGTTGGTTCCGCAGGGCGGAGGCCGACGAAATTTTTCATGCACAGACGTTTCGTTCCGAAATGTCGCAAATGCGTAGTCTGTTCCGGTTGTCGTTGCTGACCCTGTTCATTTTATTGTTTCTGGCATACAGCCATTTCGACCCGGATCTGACCTATCATTTACCCATGGCCCTGCCGGTACTGATGATGCTGGTGCTGGGTGCGGGTATTCAGCGTGGCGCCAGGTGGGTTCGTTTTCTGTTCTACGCCTGGCTGGCTTTTTCAGCGTGGCGCCTGCTTCCGTTTTTCTGGCGCGGGGAATAATTACGGGCGGCTGCGGTCATAACACAGAAGAGCAACAGACGGGGACGGCGCATGAGAGCCTTATTGGGGTTATACATCGGTTTTTTGATCTGGGCACTGGCAGGGACAGTGTGGGCCGACGATGGCGCGGGCAATGCGATGGTGGGTGAAGACCAGCTCGAACAGGGTCTGGTTGTGCCCGGTTATCACGAAAAGCCGAGCTGGTTCAAGGAATCGTTTCTGGATATCCGCGAAGATCTGGCGGAAGCCGCCGCCGCCAACAAGCGCCTGTTGCTGTTTTTTTATCAGGACGGCTGTCCCTATTGCGCGCGTCTGCTGGACGAAAATTTTTCCCAGCAGGCTATCGTCGCCAAAACCCGCAAACACTTTGACGTGATCGCCATCAATATGTGGGGCGATCGCGAGGTCACCGGACTGAACGGCAGGGAAACCACGGAGAAGCAATTCGCCGTGGACAATAAGATAATGTTCACGCCCACCCTGCTGTTTCTGGACGAAAACGGCAAACAGGCCTTGCGCCTGAACGGCTATTACCCACCGAACAAGTTCATGATTGCGCTGGACTATGTGGCCGGGAAACACGAAAAAACGCCGTACCGGGATTATCTGGCCGCCAACGCGCCAGTCCCCACCAGCGGCAAGATCCATACCGAACACGCCACCCTGGCGACCACCGATTTCTCCAACCGCAACAACGGCAAACCGCTGATCGTGATGTTCGAACAGAAGAACTGCGAAGCCTGCGACGAATTGCACGATGACATATTGCAACAACCGGAAAGCCAGGCGCTGCTGAAAAACTATGATGTGGCCGTTCTCGATATGTGGGCGAAAACGCCCGTAACCACGCCAGCAGGTGACAAGACCACGGTCAAAAAATGGGCGAAAAAACTGAAAATACTGTACGCGCCCAGCATGGTGTTTTTCGACAGTAACGGCACAGAAGTTTTTCGCACGGAGGCCTGGCTGCGACGCTTCCACACCCAGTCCGCGCTGGACTATGTGGCTTCCGGCGCCTACAAAAAACAGCCCGAGTTCCAGCGTTATATCGAAGCGCGCGCCGATGCCCTGCGCGCCAACGGCGTGGATGTCGACATCATGAAGTAGGGGTTGAGCCACCGGAAAGCAGCGAAAGAAAAGCCGCGCCTGAGCGCGGCTTTTGGGTGTTGCCACTCAAGCTTCAGGGGCAGCTGGCACCGGCTACAAAGTACGACAGTAGCTGGTTTCTTTGCGCCAGACTGAAGTTCTTGTCGGTTATCGCGGCATGGGGCATATCGCCTGAATCGCATATGTAACTGTCGAGAAATGGGCCATAAGCATTCAACGATGCATGGTCATCCCAGTTCAATCCCTCCAGCGCGACGTGACAGGTGCGGCAGCCCTTGGCGACTGTATCCCGGTACACCATGCTGCCGCCTGCCGCTGACCAGCTCGGCGGCACATAGGCGGAATCCTCGGTAATGTCGTCCGGGCCGCTGTACCAGGCATTGATCAGCGCGTCGATGCCGTCCGCCGGGTCGGTTGCCTGCACCAGTTTGTTCAGACGTTTGAACATGGCGTGTTCCACATTGTTCGGCGTCGTACGTGCGCCCGGATATTTGAAAGTCGCCGTATCGAATTCCCGGAAACTGGCAGCGCCTACCTCCAGCACATCCTGCATGGTCCAGGTGTTCTTGGCCGGGTTGTTAAAAAACTCGGTGGGCACGTCACCGCCGTGGCAGTTCAGGCAAACGCCAGGCACATATTTGTCACCACAGCCATCGAGGTCGGCAATGGCGGTACGTGGGAATTCACCGTGGGTTTGCGTATCGTCGGTACGATTGTATACGTAGAACTTTACCGTTGAACTGCGCAGCAGCACTGCGACCAGCTGATCATTGACAATCAGGCCGGGCGGCCGAAACTGGTCGAGAAAACTGAACTCGCGGCTGAAATCGAATCCCTTGATAATACGCTGGTCGACAGGACTGAATTCCATGGTCACGGTGGCGCCAGGGTTTTCCTGCGCCGCAGCGAGATCGGCGTTGCCCGGACTCTGGTCTGCAAGCCCGTGGTTGGCGACCCAGCATGCGACATTTCTGGTATTTTTCTTCTTCAGACAATGCATGTTGCGGCCGAAGCCGAGGTCGTTGTTATTCAAATAGGAAACCGCCGCAGCCCTGTAGCCGTTTTCTTCCGCGGGAGCGCGGCCGGTGACTGGATCGAAGCCGTTGACTGCCCACCAGTCACTCAGCGTCAAGCGCCGGTTGTTGGGATCGATTTTGGCGTAATAGGCCTCGCCGATCTGCTCTTCCCGGGTCGCATCGCCCGACGGATCATTGCGT
>JALXFQ010000012.1 GCA_027067235.1 Gammaproteobacteria bacterium | reverse complement strand
AAAAGACTTCTTTTTCGGTCGGGTCAGGGCTTGTCGCAATATGCGCCGATGTTCGGCTTCAGCGCTGATTCCGTGCTTGCTGGCGCGCGCTTTCAGCGCCTTGGCGATGTCGTCGTCTATGTTGCGCACAATCAGATTTGCCATGGGTATGCCACCTCTCTGTCCGGGTTACACACGCCATGATAGCATTGATATCATCTTTGGCAAGCCTGTCTGCGGGTACCATCACGCATCGTCGGGCGCGGCGTTCCTCCTTCGCCCAACCTACTACACGCGCTCGCCCGGCAATCTTATTCCGGGTTCATGTTTTTGATGCTTTCCGGTTCAAGGTTCCCCCAATCTTCGGTATACCATCCCTTTTCCACGCATCGTTTGAATGAACCGTGCAACCATTGTTTCGGCGCGTTAGCGTAACCATGTTTGACCGGGTTGTAATGGATGTAATCCATATGTCGCCGCCAATCGTCTTCATCGCGGATGGCATGCTCCCAGAATCTGCGTTGCCAGACGGCTTTTTCTCGCTTTTTCAGGCGCGAGTCCGGGGTATATTTGTCCGCGCCCACGCAACCGATGCTGAAATACCGTTTGATCCGGCTCCATTTGCCGGAATAATCGGCGTCTTTCGGCGGCAATGTCCACAAGCAATGCAGGTGATCCGGCAGGATGACGATAGCGTCGATGGTAAAGGGATTTTTCGCCTGTTCCCGTTTGATGGCGGCTCTCAGTCGCTGAATGTTTTCGGGATAAGTGAGAATTTTCTGGCGTTGGTGAGTAACGAGAGTAAAAAAATAACAGCCGCCGGGGCGTTTTGTTCGTCGATATTGCATTCTGCCAAAGATAGACCAAACGCGTCAGAACGGTAGTTGTTTGTTGGGCACGTCGTTCCTCCTTTGCCCAACCTACGTTTTGGTAGCCTGTAGGCTGGGCAAAGCATAGCGTGACCAGCAACGTGGTGAGCACGATGCACTGCGCGTTGGGCGCGTCGTTCCTCCTTCGCCCAACCTACATTTTAGTAGCCTGTAGGTTGGGCAAAGCGATAGCGTGCCCAACATTTCTACCCAAGCAGTTTCCTGACTTCCGCCATATCCAGATGCTCCTCCATCATGTCTGCCAGCCGGTCGATTTCGCGTTCTTTGAGGGCGTGGTAGTCCATGGTTTCCACGGTTTTCAGTCCGGCCCATTGCAGGATGCTGTGGCAGGCTTCGGCGCTTTCGAACAGACCGTGCCAGTAGGTGCCGATAACCTGGCCGTCGGGCGAAACAGCGCCGTCGGTGTGGTCGCCAGCGCGGATGAACGGTTGCGCCAGCGCGGGGCCTTCGGTGATGCCGTTGTGGACTTCATAGCCGGTAATCGCCGCGCCATCGGCGGCCAGAGCGCCGCTGCGGCGAGTGAGGGTTTTGTCGGCATTCATGGTGGTTTCCAGATCGAGCAGGCCCAGCCCGGCCATGCCGCCGGGTTTGCCTTCGATGCCAAGCGGGTCGTGGATGGCCTTGCCGAGCATCTGGTAGCCGCCGCAGATGCCCAGCAGCTTGCCGCCGTGACGTAAATGCCGATTGATGGCCTGGTCCCAGCCGTGGTCGAGCAACGCCATCAGGTCGGCGCAGGTGTTTTTCGCGCCCGGCAGGATAATCAGGTCGGCGGGCGGAATGACATGATCGAGGCCGACGAATTGCAGGTTCACTTCGGGCAGCAGGCGCAGCGGGTCGAAATCGGTATGGTTGCCAATGCGCGGCAACACGGGCACGACGATACTGAAAGCGTTTTCCTGCACCCCTGACTGATGGGTGTTGATGGCGTCTTCGGCTTCCAGATGGAAATTTTTCAGCATGGGCAGGACGCCCAGCACCGGCTTGTTGATGCGATTTTCCAGCCAGTCTATGCCGGATTGCAGTAAGGATACATCGCCGCGAAAGCGGTTGATGATGATACCCTTGACGCGCGCCCGCTCGCTTTCGGACAGCAGTTCCAGCGTGCCGACGATGGTGGCGAATACGCCGCCGCGGTCGATATCGGCCACCAGCAGCACCGGGCAGTCCACCGCCTCGGCGAAGCCCATATTGGCGATATCGCCCTCACGCAGATTGATCTCCGCCGGGCTGCCCGCGCCTTCGACGATAATCGCCTGGTATTGCTCGCCCAGCCGCTGCCACGATTCCAGCACCGCCTGCATGGCGCGGGGTTTGTAGTCGTGATAGCACCGCGCTTCCATGTTGCTCAGCGCCCTGCCGTGCACGATCACCTGCGCGCCGGTATCGGTGGACGGCTTCAGCAGTATCGGGTTCATGTCGGTGTGCGGCTCCAGCCCGCAGGCCTGCGCCTGCACCGCCTGGGCACGGCCGATCTCGCGGCCTTCGGGCGTGACGTAGCTGTTCAGCGCCATGTTCTGCGGTTTGAACGGCGCAACTTTGACGCCATCGCGTTGCAGCAGGCGGCACAACCCGGTAACCACCGTGCTTTTTCCGGCATCGGAAGTGGTTCCCTGGATCATCAGACTGGCGCTCGGCTTCATGCCCGGCAGCATACAGGATTGATTTTGCCGGAGCGATCAGGGACTATTGCCGCAAGCCTTTTCAGACCGCATTCCTTGAATAAACAGCCATCTGCAAACCTTCGCGCCCGACTCGCCGCCATCGCTGGCGCGGCCCTGCTGGGTCTGGCGATTGTGTACGCCGCGGGTTTCGCCAGCATCACCGCGGGTGAGGCTGCCCGGGCCTTGCGCGACGCCAGAGTGCTGCAGGGGCTGCCGGTCGGCCAATGAAGCTGTTCGGACGCCTGTTGCTGATTGCCCTGCTGGCCGGTTTCACCGCCGCGCTGGTGCTGGTTCTGGCGCAACGCTGGCTGTTGCTGCCGCTGCTGCTGGAGGCGGAAAACTATACCAGCGCCGCTCGTTTCCCCGATACCTTCGAAATCATGCATGCATTCGGCCAGCACCGCGCCATGCTGCTGGCGCTGGCGAATCTGGCCATCAGCCTCGGCTACGGCCTGCTGCTGGTCGCGGCCATGAGCCTGCGCGGCGCGTCGGGCGCTTTGCGCGGCCTGCTCTGGGGGCTGGCGGCCTATGTGGTTGTTGCCGTGATACCGGCGGCTACGCTGGGCGCCGGCCTGCCCGGCGAGGCGCTGGCCGACCTGAGCCACAGGCAGTGGTGGTGGCTGTTCAGCGCCACCACGGCAGCGGTGGGACTGGCGCTGGCGGCATTTGCCGGGCAACGCCGTATCCGGCTGGCCGGCGCGCTGCTGACGCTGCTGCCGCTGCTGGTCGGCGCGCCGCACACCACGGGTGAATCATTCATTCCCGAACAACTGGCGCAGGATTTCCGCATCATGCGCTATCTGACCAACCTGATTTTCTGGCTGGTGCTGGGGCTGCTAACGGGTTATTTGCTGGCGCCGCGCAAACCGGCATGAAGGCGGTATTGATTGCCGGCACCCACTCCGGCTGCGGCAAGACCACGGCGACTCTGGCCGTCATGCAGTATCTGCACGACGCCGGTCAGCGCGTCGCCGCGTTCAAGGCCGGGCCGGATTTTCTCGACCCCCTGTGGCACCGCGCCGTGACCGGCGAAGATGCCTGGAATCTGGACACGCACATGATGGGCGAAGCGCTATGCCGGCAGACTCTGGCCCGGGCCGGCAGCGCCGACGTGGCGGTCATCGAAGGCGTCATGGGCCTGTTCGACGGCCGTGATGGCGTCGGCGGCCCGGGCTCCTCGGCGCATCTGGCGAAAGCGCTGGATGTCAACGTCTGGCTGGTGCTGGACGCCAGCGGCATGGCCGGCAGCATCGCCGCTCTGGTGCGCGGCTTCGTGGCGCAGGCCCGGGACATGGGCGTCATCATCAGCGGCATCATTGCCAACCGCACGGGCAGCGAAAGCCACGCCATGATGCTGGCCGACGCCCTGCGCGACAACCACCTGCCCGCTCTGGTGGCGTGGCTGGACAACACCGCTCCCGAGTTGCCGCAACGGCATCTGGGGCTGACCACGCCAGACAGCACGCCGCCGCCCGATTTCAGCAAAGCCCTGCACAGCGGTCAGGCGGACCTGCTCGATTTCTGCCGAAAAAGCGCTGTGCAACCGGCTTCGCCGCCGACCCGGCCGCTGCTGACGGGCCGCACCATCGCCATCGCCCGCGACGCCGCCTGCTGTTTTATCTACCCGGCCAATCTGCACTGGCTGCGGGAAACCGGTGCGAATCCGGTTTTTTTCTCGCCGCTGGCCGGTGACGCTGTCCCCGCAAACGCGGATTCCCTGTGGCTGCCGGGCGGCTATCCGGAACTGTACGCCGAGGCGCTGTCTATCTCCCCCACTCTGGCCGATATCCGGCGCCGGGTCGAATCAGGCCAGCCGCTGCTGGCGGAATGCGGCGGCATGATGTTGCTGGGCAACACGCTCACCGACCACGCTGGCAAAACATGGCCCATGGCCGGCGCGCTGGATTTTGCTACCGCCATGCAGGACCGGCTGGTGGCGCTGGGCTACCGCGAAGACGCCAGCGGCCTGCGCGGCCATGAATTTCACCATTCCAGCCGCAGCAGTAACGCCAGACATGCGCCGGCTTTCGATGTGCCGCGCGGCGACACCGGCATGCGTTATAAAAACACCCGCGCTTCGTATAATCACTGGTATTTTGCCTCCGCGCCGACTGCGGCAGCCGCGCTGTTTTGAGCCGGCAGCTACGGGAACAACGTATACAGGGGAACCGTATGAAATCACGAGATAAAAGAACCGGCATTACACTGGTCAACACCGGCGACGGCAAGGGCAAATCATCCGCCGGATTCGGCGTGGTCTTCCGCGCCGCCGGCTGGGGCATGAAAGTCTGCGTGATCCAGTTCATCAAGGGCAAATGGAAAACCGGCGAGCAGGAAGCGGCCAAACACTTTGACAATATCGAATGGCACGCCCTCGGCGACGGCTTTACCTGGGACACCAACAACCCGCAACAGGATTTACAGACCAGCCGCGAAATCTGGGAATTTTCGCGGGCGAAAATCCGCTCCGGCGAGTTCGATCTGGTGATGCTGGACGAAATCAACTATTGCTGCGGTTACGGCTGGATCAGCGGCGCGGAAATCGCGACCCTCATCCGCGAGGAAAAACCGTCCTGGATGCATCTGATCCTCACCGGCCGCAACGCCGCCGAAGAAGTCATCGCCGCCGCCGATACGGTCACCGAAATGAAGCTGCTGAAACACGCTTTCAGCGACGGCATCAAGGCGCAACAGGGCGTGGAATTCTGAGTCTGCGATGCATCCTTTTCTGCCTATTGCAGCTTTATCGATTGATACACTGCTTGGCGAGCCCGTTCGCTGGCATCCGCTGGCGGCCTTCGGGCGACTGGCGCAAACCGTGGAGGCGCGCTTCAACCAGCGCAAGACGCTGGCCGGCATAGCCTGCTGGCTGGCACTGGTGCTGCCGCCAACAGCCGGCGCGTGGCTGCTGGCGCAGTGGCTCGGCCCCTGGTTTGCCGTCCTCACGGGCTGGCTGGCGCTGGGCGGCAACAGTCTGGGCCAGCACGCCGCCGCGGTACAGAAACCGCTGACCAGCGGCGACATCATCGGCGCGCGAAATGCCGTGTCGCGTATCGTCAGCCGCGACGCCGCAGAACTGGACCAGACCGGAATCAGCAAGGCCGCCGTGGAATCGGTGCTGGAAAACGGCTCCGATGCTGTCATTGCCAGCCTGTTCTGGCTGCTGCTGGCGGGCACGCCGGGCGTGGTGCTGCACCGCCTCGCCAATACACTGGACGCCATGTGGGGCTACCGCACCGACCGCTACCGCCGGTTCGGCTGGTTCGCCGCCCGCGCCGATGACGTGCTGAATATCCTTCCCGCGCGGCTGACCGCCCTGCTCTACGCGCTGGCCGGCGGCAGCCGCAACGCCCTTCGTTGCTGGCGCCATCAGGCGCGAAACTGGTACAGCCCCAATGCCGGGCCGGTCATGGCCTCGGGCGCAGGCGCTCTGGGCATACGGCTGGGCGGAAACAGCCGCTATCACGGCAAAACCAAGCAGCGCCCGCTGCTGGGTCTGGGCAAGGCGGCCCTGCCATCCGATATTTCCCGTGCGGTCAGGCTGGTGGGGGTCAGCGCCTGGTTTCTGGCGCTGTCCGCCGCGCTGCTCGGCCTGACGGCTGGCCTGGCCACATGAACCACGGTGGCGGCATACGGGCGGCGGCCGCCGCAACCGGCATTGCGCCCGGCCAGTGGCTGGACCTGTCCACCGGCATCAACCCGTCGCCGTACCCGCTGCCGGCGGTACCGGCTGCCATCTGGCAACGCCTGCCCGAAGCCAACGACGGGCTGGAATACGCCGCCGAACACTATTACGGCCAGGCGGGTTTTCTCGCCGTGCCCGGCAGCCAGTGGGCCATTCAGCATCTGCCGGAAATAGCGCCGCGCGGCAAAATCGGCGTGGTCACGCCAACCTATTCCGAGTACGCACACTGCTGGCAAAAAGCCGGGCATGAAGTCGCGCAAATACCATTCGAACAGCTCGAAGCCAGTCTCGACGGGCTGCATGGCCTGATACTGGCCAATCCCAACAACCCGGACGGGCGCCTGGTCGAAGCGCAGACCCTGCGCCATCTGGCCGCCAGACTGGACCGGCAAAACGCCTGGCTGCTGGTGGACGAGGCCTTCATCGACAGCCGGCCCCGGCGCAGCCTGCTGAACCAGGCATTGCCGGCCAATGTCATGGTATTGCGCTCAATGGGCAAGTTCTTTGGTCTGGCGGGCATACGCCTCGGCTTTGTGTTCGCCGGCGCAACGCTGCGAAACCCACTGGCGCAACGCCTGGAGCCGTGGGCCGTATCCGGCGTGGCGCGCTGGGCGGGTCAGCAGGCATTGACCGACCAGCGCTGGCGACAGCAGACTTGCCGCGAGCTGCCGCAGCGCATTGAGCGCCTGAGTGCCCTGCTGCAACAGGCCGGCCTGATCGTCACCGGCCGCACCGATCTGTTTGTCTATTGCCGCACGCCGCAAGCCGCCGACATCTATCGGCAACTGGCGCAACGCGGTATTCTGGTTCGCCTGTTGACGCAGCCCGCCGCCCTGCGTTTCGGCCTGCCGCCGGAACAAGGCTGGCAAAGGCTGCAACAAACCATGAACAATATTTCCGATAGCATTACACTTCGGTGAAACCCCTGAATCACGAGGCGCAACATGAGCGAACACGTTTTTTCCATGCGACTGCACTGCACTTACAGCGGCGCTGACAACGCCATCGGGCAACTGCAGGTCAGCCATCTGGCCGATGGTGAATGGCAGCCATTCGAACTGAATCTGCTGTCGCCGGGGTTTTCCGTCTATGTGTATTCGCTGTTCACCTGCCAGCACACCTATTTCCGCATCAACTGCGCAGAAAGCGGCCTGGCGCTGACCGCCGCCGACGGCGCTCTGGAACTGATTGCCGGAAACGACTGGATAATCAACCGCCTGCATGTGGATTTTTCCGGCGTATTGCGCAGCGGCGAAGCCAGCGCCGATCAGATACAGCATGTCATCGAACGCATGAGCCATTGCCCGGTGTCGCGCAACACGCGGGCAATACCCGACAGTCAGACCACGGTGCATTTTTCCTGATTGCGGCATCATGTCCGGGCGGCGAGAGCGATACCGGACCATGCTGCTGGCTTGGCGATTTGCCCCTTCCAGGAAAAAGCACGGGATGCGTTTCGTCTTGATCCAGATGGGTGTGTGGTGCGGATCGTTTGATCCGATGCCAATAGCCAGACATAACAGGTGCGATCATGGCCGGAAACAGAGGGGTTTATCCCTAATGCCAGTGCTTACCATTGGCAGGGGATTGTTCGGGGTATTGACAGAGATTGGCTAATGGGTGTCCCCAGAACCTCAGAACCTCGTATTATGAGGCACGCCGCTTGCGCCCGTTACCTATGTGCATGCGAACATGAACGAGCCACATCGTCTATTATCGGTCGCGACCATGCTATGAAGTGGTGCATCACCCCAGCAATGTCGCAAGCACTAAAATTCGTTGGCAGATACAACGCGATTCGGTGCTTCTTGACCTTAGCCTCTGTCCGGGTTGGGTTGAATTGCCCGAATATCGCCTGAGCGCCAGCAAAGATCGTATCGACTGCATTTGGTAGACCCGGCACTATCTCGTGCTCCCAATGAAATTCGACTTGATAGTTCGACGTTCGCTCTACGAACTCGTAATGCACGTCAGTTGGCCAAACTTCGAAACGCACCTCACGGTACTCGTTGCTTTCGCCACCTGCCACACCGAGACCAAATGACATATTGTTGTATTCGCTGACTAGCGAGTCGAGTGTTGGCATTATGACGAATCCCCCTCTTGCCCTCGTAACGATAAAATTCAGCGGCGCGATTTTTGCGTCCGCTGGGATGTCTTGTTAGCCATTAAATCCCGGAATCCGCCAGAGACGTATTTATGGAGGACGCTAGATACCAGTGTCTGATATGGAATCCCTTCCTCAAGCGCCCGCCTCTGAAGCGACTCCAGATCACGACTGGAAATCCTGATGTTAATCCGCTTATCTTTTTTGAAAGTTTCCTCAGCAGTTGCCCGCAGCATTTTTCTGCGTCTGGCGGTGAGTACAGATTTGAACTCCCCTGCTTCAAAGTCTTTAAGGATCTCTTTTTCCTCTTTATTCAATTTGGGATTACTCATGACCTCTCTCCAAGATACTGTTTGGTTGCCTTTCTGCTTGGAATCACCGTTTTCAGGAAAATCTCTTTTCGGTTTTCAACATAGGGTACAAGATGCACATAGCCATCTATGTCGATAACGAATACTCGTTGATTCGGATATTTATCGCTATTTGGATGAACAATATCGTCCAGTAATGCGTCTTGCTGTAAATAGAAAACAACGTCCTCGAAAGAAATACCGCGTTCCAGAATAAGCTGTTGGTTTTTCTCAGGATTCCAGTTGATCGGCTTCATGCTATGAAGTATAGCACAAATGTGTGCCGTTTGGCATCAGGCTGGATTTATTGATGGCTAACGAGCCTGCAGAAAAACCCGAACAAAAGAACCGAATATCCAGCATCGAATAGATTTTCTGTTTTCCTTCGATGCCTGATTCGTTTTCTTGGGGGTTTCTGGCCTGGCTCCATTTCTCATCGTTTTTCCTTTTCTGCGCTATTGAGGTATTTCCGTGACGCTTTCTTGGCTGTAGCCCTGTAGCCCGCCTCACTGGTCACACATCTACGCTCGTTCTGCTCACTACGCATAATGATAGACCTTCTTCAGATTGTGAACCAGGCAGAGCATCTGCCATTGCCGGGTGACTTTTTCCTGTGTTCTCAGGCTGAAGCGCCGTAACCCCATTTGCTGGATGTGGCCGAATGGGGGT
>JALXFQ010000011.1 GCA_027067235.1 Gammaproteobacteria bacterium | reverse complement strand
GCCGCACCATCGCCCGCGCCCTGAATCTGGATGAAGACCTGACCGAGGCCATCTGTCTGGCGCACGACCTCGGCCATACGCCATTTGGCCATGCCGGTCAGGAGGCGCTGAATCAGTGCATGAGTGATCACGAGGGCTTTGAACACAATCTGCAATCCCTTCGCGTGGTGGATTTGCTGGAAGAGAAATATGCCGATTTTCCCGGCCTGAATCTTACCTTCGAGACGCGGGAGGGCATACTCAAGCACTGCTCGGTGAAAAAGGCGCGCGAGCTGGGCGAAGTGGGCCAGCGGTTCATCAACAAGACCCACCCGACCCTGGAAGGGCAGATTGCCAACGTCGCGGACGAGATCGCCTATAACAACCACGATGTGGATGACGGCCTGAGATACGGCTTTATTACCCTGGCCGAGCTTCGTCGCACCGAGCTGTTCGGCCAGCAATATGACAAGGTGAAAAAACGCTACCGCGCATTGCCGGAAAAGCGTCTGATCCCGGAAGTTATCCGCCGCATGATTAACGTCATGGTGGTGGATCTGATCAACAACAGCCAGCATCTGCTGGATGAATACAACATCAGGAATCTGGATGACGTGCGCAATGCGCCGGGGACCATCATTCGCCAGAGCGCGGCCATGCAGGCCAATATTCTGGAGCTTAAGCAGTTCCTGCGCACGAAGCTGTATCATCATTACCGCGTACGGCGCATGACGCGCAAGGCTTACCGCGTCATCACCGAGCTGTTCGAGGCTTTTGCGGCTGACCCGCTGCTGCTGCCCCCGGATTATTCGGAAAAGCTGCAGGCGCAGGAATCCGGCACGGAGAAGATGCGCGTGGTGGCTGACTACATTGCCGGCATGACAGACCGTTACGCCATCACCGAATATACGCGGCTGTTTGTTCCCGGCGAGCTGAGTTAATGCCCGATCTGTCAGCGCTTAACCCACGGCAATATGAAGCCGTGAAGCGGGTCAATGGGCCGGTGCTGGTGCTTGCTGGCGCCGGATCGGGCAAGACCCGGGTTATTACCTACAAAATCGCCCATCTCATCCGCGAGCATGGCATTGCCGCGCGCCATATCGCCGCCGTTACCTTTACCAACAAGGCGGCGAAGGAAATGAACCAGCGTGTGCGCCAGTTGCTGGGCGGCAAGGAAGCGCGTGGTCTGCGGGTCAGCACGTTTCATACGCTGGGCCTGAATATCATTCGCCAGGAACAGTCCCTGCTGGGCTATCGCAGTGGTTTTTCCATACTGGATGCGCAGGATGCGGCGGGTATCGTGCGCGAGCTGATACGCGCTGATCTGACCACAGACCCGGCGCTGGCGGAAAAAGTGCATCATCAGGTGTCAGCATGGAAAAACCAGCTTTACTCGCCGGACAAGACGCCGCCCGCCGACGACAACCCCATCGCGAGAACAGCCGCAAAAATCTATCCGCTCTACAACCGCCAGCTCAAGGCCTGTAACGCAGTGGATTTTGACGATCTCATCGTGCAGCCGGTATTGCTGTTCCGCGCGCATCCCGAAGTACTGGACCGCTGGCGCGACCGCATACGCTACTTGCTGGTGGATGAATACCAGGACACCAACGCCTGCCAGTACGAGCTGGTGAAAATGCTGGTGGAAATACGCGGCGGCCTGACCGTGGTGGGTGATGACGACCAGTCCATTTATGCCTGGCGCGGCGCGCAACCGGAGAATCTGTCCCTGTTGAAAAAGGACTTCCCGAGTCTGGAAGTCATCAAACTGGAGCAGAACTATCGTTCCACCCGCCGCATTCTTGGCGCGGCCAACAAACTGATCGCCAACAACCCGCACGAATTCGAAAAAAAACTCTGGAGCGAACTGGGTCACGGCGACCCCATAGTCTGTTATCAGGCCCGCGATGACATTCAGGAAGCGCAGTGGGTGGTGTCGCAGATATTGCACAAGCATTTCACCGACCAGACGCCATATGACCATTTTGCCATTCTTTATCGCGGCAACCATCAGTCGCGGGTGCTGGAGAAGGCGCTGCGGGAACATCACATTCCCTATTATCTGTCTGGCGGCACATCATTTTTTGAGCGCACCGAGATCAAGGATCTGATTGCCTATCTGCGTTTGCTGGCGAATCCCGACGATAACAACGCTTTTCTGCGCATCATCAACACCCCGCGGCGCGGCATTGGTCAGGGCGCGCTGGAAAAACTGGCGGACTATGCCGACCAGCGACAGCTGAGCCTGTATCGCGCCTGCGATGAGCTGGGCTTGGCGCAAACGCTGAATGAGCGGCAATTGTCGGCGGTGCAGGGTTTTTCCCGCTGGCTGGGCGCGCTCGCCGCCGAGGCCGAAAGCGGCGACCCGGCCCAACTGGTCAAGCGCCTGATTCGTGAAATCGATTATGAAGACTGGCTGCATGATACTTCCAAGTCCGAGGCGGCGTTCGAACGCCGCAGGGAAAACATCGCTGATCTCATAGACTGGATTGAAAAAATCAAAGCCAGGGATGACAGCAAGAATGTCACCGAGATAGTCGCGGACATGACCCTGATCGGCATACTGGAGCGCCAGGAAGATGACCAGCAGGAACGACCGGTGGTGTCGCTGATGACCTTGCATGCGGCCAAGGGTCTGGAATTCCCCAATGTATTCATCATCGGCGTGGAAGAAGAAATCCTGCCACACCAGAACAGCCAGGACGAGGCAGGTGTTCGGGAGGAGCGGCGGCTGATGTATGTTGGCATAACCCGCGCCCGGCGCAATCTCACCATCAGCTATTGCGCAAAACGCCGTCGGTACGGCGAGGCCATGGAATGCGACCGCAGCCGTTTTCTCGACGAGTTGCCTGGCGATGACATCGACTGGCGGGGCGTCGGCAAAAAAAAGGCCGTGGACAAAAAACTGGGCGGAGCCTATCTGGCGCAGCTACGGGAAAGGCTGGCGGAGTAAGCGGGTTATTGCTTTTTGGTCACCGAGGCCCCACCCGTTCGCAAGGCGAGAACCTTTTCCAGCAACGCCGGATCATCCCACTCCCTGCCGCCAATAGCCGTGTAAACGATGCGCCCTTCGGGGTCGAGTACGAAGGTCGTCGGCACGCCTTTCACCGGCCAGCGCGTCACTTCCGAGCCGTCGATATCCAGCAGCACCAGAAATTCGATAGGATAGTCGCTGAGAAAGCCGAAAATGGTGTCTTCGTCTTCGCCCACGTCCACGGCTATCATTTGCGCGCCCTGATCTTTGAGTTGTTGCCAGGCGCGGTTCATGGATGGCAATTCCTTGCGGCAGGGCGGGCACCAGGTGGCCCAGAAATTGACTACGACCGGTTTGCCGCGGAAATCGGAAAGTTTGTGTCTGGCGCCATCCTGATCCGCCAGCTCAAAGTCATGGGCCAGCGGTTTGTCGGCGGATGGCGTCAACGTCTGGTCGGCTGGCGCGGCAACAGACAGTAAAGCCAGAGGCAAAGTCAGTATGAAAGACAGCGCCAGTTGTTTCATGAGGGATCCTTTGCGCATTGCAGTTCGGGTATGACGCTGGAATATTCTGCGCCGCCTTCGCGCCAGACCACTTTCAGGTCGAACTCACTGCCGGGCGGCAGGTTGAAGGTAATCATTCCCCAGTTGTAATCGCCGGGTTTGAAGGTTTGTTCCGTGGGGAAGGTGGCCCAGCGGAAGGCGATTCTGGCGGCAGGCGTAACAGCATTTTTTGCCCATTGTTTGTGCCACTGTTTTTTCAGCTTTAGCGGCAGGGTCTGGTCGCCAATCACAACGCGCCATTCGGCAAGGTTGAAGCTGACATCGTGGTTTTTGCCTATATTTTTTCCGATGGTCTGGAATACGCAGCCGGTTTCAGCCAGTTCGGTGGCGATGGCCTCAGGAAAACCGCGGGCGATAAAGAACGCCGCGGTTTGCGATGGATAGCGCTGAACCAGCTCCAGTTGTAGTGAATGCTCGTTTGTTTCCCATGAGTTGAGGCCGGTGAGGGCGTTTGTCGACTGAACCAGCTCTGCCCGCGCCATGCTGGATAGAAGCAGGGCAGCCATCAGCGCGAGCCTCCAGCCTGAAATATCCAGCCTCAAGCCGCTGTCACCCCAGCGTGTCATAAATCATGTTCCGGTACCAGCTGATGGCGTAGGAGACCTCGCGCGCATGGTCGGTGTCATAGGGCGATGCGCCTCCGCCTTTGACCGAAATGATTTTGCCGTTATCCAGCTTGTAGCGGCGCATGATGGATACCGCGTGATGGTCGGAAAGCATGCTGTAACAGGTGTTCATCCAGCCGGGAAACTCTGGCGGTGATCGGCCCTGTAGCAGGTCGATGACCGCCAGGGCACAGTTTTTCGCCTGTGAATTGGCGCCGTAGGCGGATTTTGGCAATGGCGACATGTCTGCCGAGTCGCCAATGACGTGAACGCCCGGGATCAACATAGATTCGGACGTGACCGGATTCACAGGGCACCAGCCCGAATCGTCGGTGAGGCCGTTGCTGCTGGCCAGTTTTCCGGCCTTGTTGGGAGGGATGATATTCAATACATCGGCTTTGTGTTTCTCTTCCCATTCGCCGGTGAGGACGGTACGGGTTTTGGCATCGACGCTGACAGCTGCGCCATCCGGCCCCGGCACGAATTCCAGCATGGCGTCTTTCTCGCCCAGTCGATAAAACTCCTGCCAGCCGCGGTAGAAATGCGCCTGCTCCGGAATGCGGCTTTTGGCGTCCAGTATGATGACCTTGGATCTGGGTTTGTGACGTTTGAAATAGTTGGCCACCAGGCTGGCGCGTTCATAGGGTGCGGCGGGGCAGCGGTAGGGGTTGAGCGGCACCGAAATAACGAAAACCCCGCCATCGCTCATGGACTCCAGCTGGCGGCGCAGGTTCAGAGTCTGTTCGCCCGCCGCCTGATAGGCGTGCGGTATTGCTTCGCTATCACCAGCGCCATAGCCTTCGATGGCGTCAAAATCGAGTTCGATGCCCGGTGAAACGATGAGCCGGTCATAACGGAGCAGATCACCCCCGCCCAGCCGCACGGTTTTTTTCTCTGCGTCTATGCCGGCCACGCGATCCTGCAATAGTCTGACGCCCCAGTGTTTGACCAGCTTGTCGTAGGAATGGGTGATGAAATCAATATTCCGCAGTCCGCCAATCACCCAGTTGCTGAACGGGCAGGTGATCAGTTCCTTGCGCGGTTCCACCAGTGTGACTTTCAGGGCGGGATTGAACTTGCGCAGATATTTGGCTGCGGTGGCGCCGCCGAAGCCGCCGCCGGCGACGACCACATGGGCCTGGCTGCTGGCCCGCAGTGGCGGTGCGCAGGCGGCCAATCCACTGGCAGACAGCCATTTCAGGAAGGCCCGGCGATCAGTCACGGGCGAATTCGTCCAGCGAGGCGAAATATTCGGCGGCCGCTTTCAATTCAGCCCAGGTATAGCTGCGCACAACACGATCCATCATGGTGGGGTGTTTGCGGCCAGCGCCAAATTTTTTCAGTTCGCGGGCCAGCTGATCGTAGGCTTTGCCGATCAGTTCCGGCGTTTTGCCCTGGGAGTTGCCGTCGGTGCCATGGCAGCCGGTGCACTGCAACGCGATGGAACGGCCGTCCACTTCCGCAGCGTGGGCGCAGGTGGTCAGCAGGCAGGCAATGAACAGTAGGGTTCGCGCAGACATTGGCCGATGATAACGCAGCGGCGGGCGCGCAGGCACGAAGAAATCGCAATAATCGGCGGGCTTTTGGCCCGCCCCGCGGCGGGTGTGATGGTATTTATGCCTAGCGCGTCAGCGACAAAAACAGCTCCGGCAGCTTTTGCGGCAGTTTGTCCACGTGGTCGATGACTGTGTACTGCTTGCCAAAAATATCGCCGATATATTCATCGGCTTTGTCGTCCAGAGTGATGCCGTAGGTATAAATGCCCTGCTGATCCAGCTCCAGCACCGCTTTGCGCGCGTCTTCAATAAGCAGGCGATCGTCGCCGACGTCTATATCAAACGGCTCGCCGTCGGTGAGCACCAGCAGCAGTTTCTTGTCCGCCGGTTGCATCTCCAGATAATGGCCGGTGTGGCGCATGGCTGCGCCCATGCGCGTGGACAAGCCCGGCTGCATGGCGGCCAGACGCGCCTTCACCGTGTCGTCCCAGTGCTCCTTGAAGCCTTTCATGTGCAGATAGCGCACTTCGTGGCGGGTGTTGGAGAAGAAGCCGCCAATGGCAAACGGATCACCCAGTTGTTCAATGGCCCAGGCCAGCAGCGATACCGCTTCCTGGCTCAGTTCCAGGATGGTTTGCTGCGCGCCGTTGGGAACATCGGCCAGTGAGGCGGATAAATCCAGTAACAGTGTGACGGCGATATTGCGGCCATCGTGGCGATGGCTCATGTTAATGCGCGGATCGGGCGCGGCACCGCTTTTGAAGTCGATCAACGAACGCAGCGCCACATCCAGATCCAGCTCCGAGCCTTCCTCCTGATAGCGAACGCGTACATAGTCCTGCGGCTTTACCATGTCCAGAATCTGTTTCAGGCGCTTTGCCAGCGCGGCGTGTTTGGTCAGCAAGCCGTCGATAAACGCCGCGTCACCCGCCGGGTGCAGGGTTTCATACACGCTGACCCAGTCCGGGCGGTAGGTTTTCGTATGATAATCCCATTCCGGATAATGACGCGGCGGCAGCTCGTCTACCTTTTTATCTTTAGGGTCGACCTTTTCCTTGTTGTCGAACTGTTCTTCCTCGTCGCCCTCTTCAATGAAGCGCCACATGTGGCGGTTATCGTCGCGGTATTCGATTTCAGTGTCTTTGAAATAGACATTCGGCTGCTGGTCGCTTTGACGGCGGGTGCGGGCGATGAAGGAAACAGCGATCTGCGCCATTTCTTTCGGGCTGGATTCGCCGTCTTTCAGCGCTGCGTGAAAGCGTTCGGCAAATTCGATGATGTCTTTGTTCGTGTAGCCATGATCCGGGTTGAGTATGGCCCAGGACAACATGGCCAGACGGTGACGGATACAGGATTCTTCTTCTGGTTTGCAATCGCCTTCCTTGGGGGCAGGGTGCAAACCCTGCCAGATGCGTCGCAGCCCGGGATAGAGCTGCATGGCGAGATATTCCACCCGCGAGTCTTCCAGCACCTCAATGGCGATGCGCTGAAACGGGCTGTAATTGTCGGCGATGATGGGCGTGGTCCAGCGCCGGTGTGCGGCCATGTGCACCAGCACTGCGTGATAGCGGTCCAGGCCGCTGACGCCGCTCTGGGTATCGTCAAATACGTCAGGAACGCGAATACCCAGAGCGTCGTAATATGGCTGCGGCTTGCGCAGCTCGTCCCAGCCTTCGGAGTAGGGGACAAGGTGGTCGCGATCTTTCCACAGGGCTTGCAGGAACAGGCCCAGGTTGCGTTCATTGTCGGCGAACAGCGTGCCGTGGCGCTCGCGCTGAAATACTGCGCGGCTGTCGGCTGATTGCATGGAAAAGAAGTCGCGCTGGCGATCCGGATGGGTCTGGTAATTGCGAACACCATAATCCACCCAGTTGCGTATGCCCTCGATGGTCAACTGACCGAGCAGAAACGCCGAAGATTTAAGGAAATCCTGCAGGCCGGGGCTGGGCTCGGTGGCGTGATGACCATGAATGGAGCCGGTGGTGCGTTCCATCATGTCGAACACGATGTCGAGAAAATGCTGGAACTGCTCCAGACTGCCCAGCCGTCGCGCCGCCTCCGGCATGGCCTGGATGAACTCGGGAATGGCGCGGCCATTGGGCGTACGCGACATTTTCCACACCGACTGGGCAATAATGTTGATGGACTCCTCGCCCAGCTTGTGCGCGATCTGCGGAATTTCCTCAAGAAACTCCAGCACCGGCTCCACACCGCGCCCGATCATGCAAACCAGAGATGCGCCTTCCAGATAATCCCTGACGCCCTGCTCGCTGAGTAATGCAGTGGCTTCTGCGATGCAGTCTTCGAAGATGTCGTCGACGCGTTCGAAGCCGCAGGTGAGTTTGGAGCGGTAGAGCTTTACGTTTTCTGATATGTCCTGAACTGTTTCCACGATACTCCCCAGTTTACGTTGGCGAATGGCGCCAAGCTTATCCGCCCTACACTAAGGCCTTCGTTAAAATCCCAACGCATCAATTGCCGACATCAACGTCTTGCGAATATCTTCATCGTCGGTAATCGGGCAGACCAGCGCCATTTCGCAGGCTTCGGCGGGTGCGATGCCTTTGCTCATCAGCTGACCGGCATATACCAGCAGACGGGTGGAGATGCCTTCGTCGAGGCCGTGGCCTTTCAGGTTGCGCGCGGTTTCGGCCATTTTCACCAGTTTTTCCGCCATGGGTTTGTCCACGCCCGCTTCTTTTTCCACGATACTGATTTCCACGTCGGCCGGAGCGTAGTCGAAATCTATCCCGGTAAAGCGCTGTTTGGTGGATTGTTTCAGGTCTTTCATCAAGCTCTGGTAGCCAGGATTGTAGGAAATAACCAGTTGGAAATCGGGATGCGCTTCCACCAGCTCACCTTTCTTGTCTAGCGGCAGAACGCGGCGGTGGTCGGTCAGGGGATGAATAACAACAGTGGTGTCCTGCCGTGCTTCGACAATTTCGTCCAGGTAGCAGATAGCGCCAATACGCGTGGCCACGGTCAGCGGGCCGTCCTGCCAGCGTGTGCCGTTGGCGTCGAGCAAGAAGCGGCCAACCAGGTCAGACGCGGTCATGTCTTCGTTGCAGGCCACTGTGATCAGCGGTTTGCCCAGTTTCCACGCCATATGCTCGATGAAACGGGACTTGCCGCAGCCGGTGGGGCCTTTTACCATTACCGGCAGGCGTGCGGCGTAGGCGGCTTCGTAGCGCTGGACTTCATTCCCCAGCGGTTCGTAATAAGGTTCATCCTTGATGAAGTATTGTTCTTGATCGGTCATAAGTTTCTCCCGCGTGTTTCACGGTGTGTCGGGTAAAAAAAAGGCCCCCAGGTGGAGGCCTTTTTACAGTCATCAATCACGGCAGATGCAATTCAAATTTCAACGCATCCTGCGCTGTTCACGAAGACAGGCGCGTTACTTGTGAACGCCGAGCTTGTCTCTCCAGCCCGGGAACAGTTGATCCGCATCGCCCGGGAAGGACTCGAATGCGCGAGCGAATTCTTTGTGCTCTTTGGCGAATTCGATTGGGTCTGCGCCTTCTTTCCAGCACTCGTAAGCCTGACGCAGTGAAATGGCGCCAGCTGCCGGGCTGTCGATGTGGCCGTATGAGCCGCCGCCAGCGGTGTTGATCACGTTGGCGTGGCCCAGGTTTTCGAAGAAACCGGGCAGGCGCAGCGCGTTCATGCCGCCGGAGATGATCGGCGTGGTGGGCTTCATGCCGTACCATTTCTGGTTGTAAACCGGACC
>JALXFQ010000010.1 GCA_027067235.1 Gammaproteobacteria bacterium | reverse complement strand
GTGTGGTTTCTGGGCTTTACCGCTCCGCAGCGCGGTATCGTCAACCTGATGATTATACTCGGCATGTCGTTTGGCGCCGGCATCGTTATCAAGACCAGCCCGCTGCGGGTGTACGTTTACACCATCCCTGCCGTACTGGGGTTGATCTACGCGTTATTGGCGGCGGATTTGTATCTGGGGCTGTACGGTGCGCTGGTGGCGCTGATGTTTGTATCCGTGATCCTGGCTTTCATGCATACGGATCACCGCGAAATCGTGAACAATATCCGGCTGTCCATCGACGTTGATCGTCTGCACCGGCAATCGCTGCGTGAACTCGAAAGCAGAAACCGTCTGATGACTGCGGTGGGACATGACCTGCGGCAGCCCCTGGCGGCGCTGAACGTGCTGCTGGCCAGCCTGTCCAGCAGGCAGCCGGACGGGGAGTCGCAGGATTTGCTGGAGCAGATGGATAAATCGGTTAAATCCATCGACGGCATGCTGGCTTCGCTGCTGTCGGCGGCCAGGCTGGAGGCCGGCGTCAAACCAGCTCACGCAGCCGTGGCGCTGGTGCCGTTGTGCCGGCGCTTGCGTGATGAAGTGCAGGCTGTTGCCGCCGCGCGCGGCAATCGCATCATCATGGACTGCCGGGACGTCATGGTCGGCACGGACGAGAAAATGCTGGAGAGTGTTTTGCGCAACCTGTTGGATAACGCGGCAAAATACACCCGTAACGGCGAGATCATACTCTCCAGCCGTTTGACGCCCGAATATCTCATCCTCGCGGTTGAGGATAATGGCCCGGGAATCGAGCCCGACAAGCAGCAGCGCATTTTCGAAGAATTTACCCAGCTTGGCAAACAGGATGACAGTCATCTGCAGGGCTTTGGACTGGGCCTTTCCATCGCCTCGCGCACGGCGGCCTTGCTCGGCTTCACCCTGAGCGTGCAATCCGAGCCCGGCAAGGGTTCCTGCTTCAGCCTGAAAATACCGCGACGACAGGTCAGCGAAGACGTGCCGGCGGCTGGCGCGGAAGATCCAGAATCGTCAGCGGCAAATGCGCCCGGAGCCTGCATCGGGGTTGTCAGCGGCGATCCGGCGCTGCGTGAAATGTTGCGAGAATGGCTGATTCGCTGGAACTACCGGGTGGTTGCCGTTGGTACAACGGACGAACCGGAGCCGGACGTGGCCCATGCCTGTGCGGATCTGGTCATACTCGATGAGCTGCCCAGGTCTGCTGCCCGCCGGCTATGGCCTCATGCTGACCGTAGCGGGGCGGTGATTGTGCTCAGCGAGACCGCCGGCCCCGAAGATGCCTCGGCCGGGCGGCTGCCGAAACCGGTGAAACCGGCGAAACTGCGCGCCCTGATCAGAAACCTGCTGCTACAGGCAAAAGCTGGCGCCAGTCAGCTGCCGGATGGCGGCCTGACGATATGACGCTCGACCAAAGTCATATATCACTCGGCGCCATGTTCTGCTACATACCTGTTATGGACAGGAAAACCTACGCGGCAGGGAGCTCGCGTTGGCGCAGGGACGCGCTCTTTGCTTCCGGCATTTCTTCCCGTTTTCCACCCCGAACAGCACAGCGGCGCCACTCTCCAGACAGCGCTGTTCCTCTACCCACTGCTGGTTATCGTTGCGTAAACCGAACCGGGGGGGTAGATTGAAAAGGACACTCCATGTTTGAAAAAAAAATCCTGATACTGTTTTCGGCGATGCTTGTTGTCGCCTGCTCTCCACATCCCGGCGCTGGCGGCTGGCGCGCCAACTCGGCCGATGCGGCATTCGAGCGGCTGGAAATTCGCTACGACGGTCGTGCTGATTTCTACACCCGCGCCACAGACAAAACAGCCGCCTGGCGCTGTTTCTGGGCGGGCGTGGACAATCATGCCATTGGCCTTAAATGCATCAACGCCACCGACACAACCATGGAAAGGCAGTTCCAGCTGGCAGTTGACGCCGGTGGCCACAAAGCCGTGCTCAAGCAGGGTGAAAATGCGCTGGGCCAGTACGCCTGGCAACCGCCCACTGATCCCTGATTTATTTAGCGCCCTTCTGAGCGTCGCTACAGGCAGAACGCTGTGGCATTGCCGGTTTTTATCGGGATGACGAAGAAGCTGCATTCTGATTCCACCTCCACGGCGCCTATGTCAGCGCGCTGGCCTTGCGGCCTGTGGATGCCGCGCTGGTCGGTTTCCAGCCCCGGCGGAATCAGGGGTGGCGGCAAACCCGCGTCAATCACCGGGCTACCCTTCAGCGGGAGGTGGGTTTTGGTTCTTCCGCCATTGTTCGCCAATGGCCCCAGCTTCGGGTCGGTGTTTTCCATGTCGCCGGTTTCTGTCAGATTGCAGGTGTTATCGCTGCTGAGGTTATAAGAGCCATCTGCGAATTTGGCGGTGCCTTGAATGTAGCAGTTGCCACCGATGTTGTTGGCAATAATGGAGTTAAGCAGTACGACTTCTGTTTGGGTTGCAAGCGTCATCCCCCCTCCGAGCGTAGGATTAGTTGAATTGCCAAATACGGTAACGCCCCTGAGTAATGGCCTGTCGAGCGGGTCTGGCGCTGCGTATTTTATATACAATCCGCCGCTGTTGTTGCTCGCTGTATTGCCGCTTATCGAGGTGTTGGTAAGACCCAGCTTCCCGTAGTTCACTATCCCGCCGCCCAGGACAGCCTGATTGTTGCTAATCGTGCTGGAGTAGATACTCAGAGGCGTATTGGAGAAAATGGCGCCGCCTCTGTCAGCAGAATTGCCGATGAAACGGGTATAACGAATCTCCGTATCGGAAGGCGTCTGATTTAACAGGCCGCCGCCGACCTTATAGGAGTGCGAGCCGGTGATGACGTTATCTCTGATAACCATGCCGTAGAGATACAGATCGGCGTATCCAGCGGAAATACCCGCGCCGCCCGCATTCTCTGTAGTGATCTTGCCGTGTTGAATGGTGAAGTTCTCAAAGTGTACTTCAGCGCGTCCGCCGGGCGCAGAGTGGCCGAGAATGTCAAAAATCCTGTCAATGTTCCCGCCATCGACAATCGTTGTCGCTACCGCATTTGCGCCGTTTGATCTGATTGTCAGGTCGCCTGTTATGTCCAGATCGCCCGTGGCGGCAGCGTCTTCCCCGGTTCCTGCGATGCTCAGGGTGTATGTGCCGGGCGGCAGGTTGATGATGTTGGCGCCCGCAAGCGCGTTGGATTCCTGGATGGCGGCACGCAGGGTGCAAGTAATCGCCAGCGATGGGTCTGCGTCACAGACCCCATTGCCCGGGTTCACATCTGCTGCATCAGTCGTGTCATTTACTGTAAACGTCACCACAAAATCTACCGCCAATGCATCGCTGAGCGGTACGTTGACTGCAAACAAGACAAACAGCACGGCCAAGATAATTCGTTTAACGGAATTTTTCATCACAATTACCCCTGCTACTCTCGGGCATTGTGCGACTTAAAAAAACTGGTCGTCAACGTCGAATCCTCCTTATTGTGACGTAGGTCAAATCAGAAGGGCATTTTTGCCTGGCGCTGGTCAGGAGTGTAGAAAAACGCTAGTTTTCGTTTCCATGACCAGCAAACCAGTTTTTTCAGACAATGGCGGGAATCCATCTGCCACGACCAGCCCCGTGATCTGGTTCACCGGCCTGTCCGGTTCCGGCAAATCCACGCTTGCCAACGAAACCGCCAGCGCCCTGAGTGAGCGAGGCTTGCGCGCGGTAGTGCTGGATGGCGACGACTTGCGCAATGGCCTGTGCCGCGACCTTGGGTTTTCGCAGGCCGACCGCAGCGAAAACATCCGCCGCGCCGCGGAGGTGGCGCGCCTGTTCGCGCGAAGCGGCGACATTGTGCTGGCGGCGTTTATTACGCCGTTGCGCGCCCAGCGGACGCTGGCGCGGGGGATTATTGGCGAAGGTGGTTTCATTGAGGTGTTTTGTGACTGCCCGCTGGAGGAGTGTGCAAAACGTGATCCCAAAGGGTTGTACGCCCGCGTTGCGGAAGGGGGAATCGAACACTTTACTGGCGTCAGTTCCCGCTATGAAACGCCGGAAAATCCCGCGCTACGGCTGAATACAGCCTCTCTCGCGCCGCGCGACTGCGTGTCGGCGGTCATATCAACACTCAAAACCGCCCAAAAGGAACCCCCTCATGGCTGAAGCCCTGCAAAGCATGTCCACCGAAAGCTTCCCGCTGTTTCTGCGCGAGGCGGGTATTTCGCTGGCGGTGTCCACCTACCAGGCGGGCAAGCTGATCCTCATGCGCGAGGACAATGGCGGGTTGAATACGCATTTCATCGCCATGGAAAAGCCCATGGGCATCGCGCTGGAAGACGCGCGGCTGGCGGTGGGAACGGGGCCGTATGTGGTGGATCATTACAACATGCCCGCCGTGGCGGAGAAAGTGGAGCCGCTCGGGCGGCACGATGCCTGTTATCTGCCGCGCGAGTTACACGTTACCGGCGACATCGACATTCACGAAATGAGTTTCGACAAGCGTGGCGAGCTGTGGCTGGTGAACACCAAGATGTCCTGTCTGTGTACGCTGGAGCGCGAGCATTCCGTCACGCCGCGCTGGCGGCCGCCGTTCATAACCGCCTATGACCTCACCGACCGCTGCCACCTGAACGGGCTGGCCATGAAGGACGACGAGCCGTACTGGGTGACGGCGCTGGGGACCAGCAATGAACCGGCTGGCTGGCGCGCCAACAAGGCTTTCGGCGGCATGTTGATGCAGGTGAAAACCGGCAAGATGTTGTGCGAGGGGCTGTCCATGCCGCACTCGCCGCGCTGGCATGACAACAAACTGTGGGTGCTGGAATCCGGCGCGGGCGCGTTGCTGCGCATTGAGCCGCATACCGGCGGGAAAACCGTCATCGCGGAAATGCCGGGCTTCTGTCGCGGCTTCGATTTCGTCGGGCGCTACGCCATCATCGGCCTGTCGCAAGTGCGCGAGACCGCCGTATTCGCCGGGCTGCCGCTGACCAAACGCTGCGATGAGCGCCAGTGCGGCGTGTATATCATCGACACCGTGACCGGCAACACGGTGGCCTACATGGTGTTCACCGGCGGCGTACAGGAAATCTTCGCCGTGCAGGCGCTGCCCGCGCGCTACCCCGCGCTGCTGGAGCTGAATCACCCGCTGGTGCATACCAGCTACTCGCTGCCGGACGAGGCCTTGCAGGAAGTGATCCAGCCTGACGAAAAACAGGTGGGCATGGAAAAGGCCATGGCGCTGTACCAGAGCGACAGGAAGGCCGAAGCCATCAAGGCCTGGCGCGAGGTGGTCAAGACAGAGGAGTCCAACACCCAGGCCTGGTATTTTATGGGTGTGGCGCTGTCTGACCTGGAACGCTGGGATGAGGCGATTGATTCGCTCAACAAAGTGATTGAACGAGAGCCGGGCCACGCTGAAGCCTGGAACAGCACGGGCCACGCCTGGGCCGGAAAGCTGGACCACGACCGCGCGCTGGCGTGCTATGAGAAAGCCATCGCCGCCGACCAGCAGTATTCAACCGCTCAGTTTAACCGTGGCCTGCTGTTGCTCAAGCGCGGTGACTTTGCGGAGGGCTGGAAGGGCTACGAAGCGCGCTGGGGCATGCCCACGTTTACACCGTTCGAATGCCCGCAGCCCCAATGGCAAGGCGAGGACATCAGCGACAAGGTGTTGCTGGTGCACACCGAGCAGGGCAATGGCGACGCCATCCAGTTTGCCCGCTTTCTGAAACTGGCGCGGGCGCGCTGCAAGAAGCTGATCCTGGTCTGCACCGAATCGCTGCGGACCTTGCTGCGCGACGTGGAGGGCGTGGACGAAGTACGCCTGCCGGGAACCATGCCCAATGACCTGTTCGACGTGTATTGCCCCATCATGTCGCTGGCGGGGATATTCAACATCGATCTGGACAACCTGCCCGCCGACACGCCTTATTTGTCTATTCCGAAAGAAGTCGTTGTGCCCACCCTGCCCGGCAACGGCAAACGCAAAATTGGCCTGGTCTGGCAGGGCAGCCCCACCCACGCCAACGACCAGCATCGCTCCATCGCCGCGCAAGAGCTGTTCTCGTTGACGGACAAGGTGGACGCCGACTTTTACAGCCTGCAACTGCCCGCCAGCCGCGAAGACAAAGCGCTGATGGAAAAACACAACATCACCGACCTGGAGCCGGAACTAACCAGCTACGCCCACACCGGCGCACTGGTCAGCCAACTTGATCTGGTGATTACCGTGGACACTTCCGTTGCCCACCTCGCCGCCGCCCTCAACAAGCCTACCTGGATACTCATCGCCGCCAACAGCGACTGGCGCTGGCTGGAAGACCGGGACGACAGCCCGTGGTATCCGTCGGCGCGGTTGTTCCGGCAGGATGCGCCGGCGGGGGCGTGGGAGGTCGTTCTGAAGGATTTGATCGAATCTTTGCAGAACTGATTCCACCCCGAGCGACCCGAATTTCGGCCCGTTAGCTAATACCGACAGCCCGACCAAAACCCATGCCTTGCTGGCTGGCTCCGGGGTGATTGACGCGGGTGATGATGCGGTTTGCGCTGCCGCGCCCATTTCCAACAAGGATCAGCGGGGAGAAACCCGACCCAAAGCGGCGCATTGTGATATTGGCGCATTTGAAACCGACGCCAGTGGAGCTGTCACGCTACCGGTGGATGATACGACGTTTTTCGTTATTCCCCTGAAAAATGGCAAGTCGGTTATTTTCGGGTTGTAGGGAGCGGATTCATCCGCCCAGTGGCGCTTTCTGGCGCCAGAATGGGCGACTGAAGTCGTCCCGGCCTCCGCCCCGGCTTTTGTTTACGCGGGAGGCATTTCCGCTTTTACAAAGGCGAGGCGTTTATCACAAACCAAATATCACTGTCTTCCCGCCAGACGTGGGAATGACAAAGAACGTTGTTTCCTCCTCTTCATAAGCGCCGATGTCGCATTTTCCGTTTTGGGGGCGTTTTAAACCGCGTTGGTCCGGGCGGAATACAGTATTAAAGGAGGGAAAGAGCGTGGTGTATGCGCAGCCTTCTCCAAGCAGTAGAAGACCCCCTGTAGAATAGGTCGTCACTGCCGCATCCAGCGCCGGGCTGCCCGGCGGCAGGGCATGGGCGCGGGTGGGGCCGCCGTTGTTGGACAGGGGCAGGATGATCTGGTTCAGCGGCGTGGGTTTCGTACCGTCGCTGGTGGCGGTGATGTCGCTGGCCCCCGGGGTGAAACCGAAAAATGCCTCGGTTGAAGACATGCCGATATTGCCCAATACGTTATTATGTTGATCTCCGGCAACAGGCGAACCACCCCCTGATCCTGCTTCGCGTCGAATCTGCTGGCCTGTGCTGGATGTATCATAAGCAGAATTGCCACTGACTATACTGTTAACGAGGTTGAGGGTTCCAAGGGAATGGAGAATCCCGCCGGCTTTGGGAGCCTGATTGTAGGCTAAGGTTGAATTGATTACCGTAACAATCGGAGCACTGCTGCCAAAAATTATGGCCAGTCCACCTCCGCCGCGAGTGCGGGATGTTGTATTCCAGCTAATAGTGGAGTCTCGAACCGACAGCGTTACATTGTTCCCCGTTGTTATTCCGGAGTGTTGGTTATAGGATATTTCCGATCTACTAATGAAGGAGCTGCCGTCAATAATTTCTATGCCCTGTGCCGTATTTAATGATATGGCGCTGTCGTTAACGATAAGTACAGAATTGTGCGAGGTATCTGTGCCTTGCTTGGTGCTGCTTATGCCGCCGCCAATATTTGACGAAATCCTGGAGTGATCGACATTCATTGTTGCGCTATGGCCAGGTGTGCTTAGATTCATCGTTACCGAACCCCTCACTCCTGAAGAACCAAGAACCCCTGCTGTGTTTGCGGTGACAGTACAGTTTTTCAGGGTGACTTTACCCCCTTCGTTCATGATCGCAGCGCCGCTATCGCTTAGCGAATTTGCCGTGTCGTTTCCATCATCCGAAAGACCGCCTTTGAGCGTCAGGTCTTTCAGCGTCAGGTCGCCATCGCTGGCAATATCGAACAGTCGAAATGCCACCCCTGACGTGAGACGCTGAATAAAGCCGTTATTACCCTCAATCGTTATCTTGCTGTGAATGACAGGCAGACCGGTCGGCCCAAAAGCTCCGGTATTATCTACAGCAAATAGCGTTTCGATGTTGTTGCCTGGCGGCAGAATGATGATGTCATCGCCAAACGTCCCAGTGGTGGTCGCCGCGCAGCCACCCAGGCCGCTATCAGCATTGGCCGAGTCTATGGCGTCCATAATGGTGCAACCGCTGCCGGAAGTGTCGGTGTTAACGGTGATGGTCGCCGCTTGCGCGGGGCCGGACAGGAGCATGGCGACCGTTGCCGCCACTCTCACGATATAAACGATGGGCGATAACATGGAACCTCCTGCGACATTTGTATATTGCTATATTACTCCCGAATTTCGGGGCTTGTCATTTTCGGAGAGCGGCGCAGGCCTGTCTGTGACGTGTGACACAAAAATGGGCGTTATCGGTTCGTACAGGGTTTTTCGTTACTTGTGCCGCGTATCGCAGGGCGTATAATGCCGCAGGCTCCATCGTTGTTTCCGTCTAGACCGGGGTCGTCATGGCTCTGCGTGTCGCATTCTTTATTTTATTTTGAGTTGCTTTATGCCTTTTTCTGATCTCGGCCTTGCCGAGCCGCTGGTTCGTGCTGTCAACGAATCCGGTTATACCGAACCTTCGCCGATACAGGCGGAGGCCATTCCCGCCATTTTGTCCGGCAAGGACGTGACGGCCGCTGCGCAGACCGGCACCGGCAAAACCGCCGGGTTTACCCTGCCGCTGTTGCAGCGCCTGGACAAGGGGCCGCGCGCCCGCGCCAACGAGGCCCGCGCTCTGGTCATTACGCCCACCCGCGAGTTGGCGGCGCAGGTGGCTGACAGCGTGGATAAATATGGCAAATATCTGTCGCTGACTTCCGCCGTGGTGTTCGGCGGCGTGAAAATCAATCCGCAGATGAAGCGCCTGCGCGGCGGTGTGGACGTGCTGGTGGCGACGCCGGGGCGCTTGCTGGATCTCTACAGCCAGAACGCCGTGCGCTTTCCCGGGCTGGAAGTCCTGGTGCTGGACGAGGCTGACCGCATGCTGGATATGGGCTTCATCCGCGACATCCGCAAGATACTTTCGCTGTTGCCGGAGCAACGCCAGAACCTGCTGTTTTCCGCCACGTTTTCCGGCGATATCCGCACCCTGGCCGCCAGTCTGATGAACGACCCGGTGCAGATATCTGTCAGCCCGCGCAATGCCGCTGCCGCCAGCGTCAGGCAGTCGCTGTATGAAGTGGACAAAAGCAAAAAAACCGCGCTGCTTATCCACCTCATCCGCAAACACGAGTGGGACCAGGTAC
>JALXFQ010000009.1 GCA_027067235.1 Gammaproteobacteria bacterium | reverse complement strand
CTGAAGGCCCGCTGCATGGGGTGTTGATAGCCAGGCTAACGCTGTGTCATGGCCAGACGCAAGCCCAGCGCAATCAGCACAGCGCCGGTGGCCTTGCCGATGAGTTTCGCTAAAAAGCTGTTTCCGCTCAGAATATCGCCAAACTTCCCGGAAAGCACGGCAACGCCCACCAGAACAGGCAGTGACAACAGCTGGAACAGCAAGCCAAGCTTCAGCATCTGGCTGAAAGGGTCCGCTCCCGGGGCCACAAACTGCGGCAGGAAAGCCATGAAAAACAGCGCCAGTTTCGGGTTCAGCATGGCCGAGAAAACGCCATCGCGGAAAAGCTTGCGGTCCGATACCTTCTGCCTGTCGGGCCGGATTTCCAGTCTGCCTTTTTGCCGGAACGACTGAATGCCGATATAAACCAGATAGGCCGCGCCAGCCAGCTTGACCAGGTTAAAAGCCACTGCGGAAGTCAGCAATAAAGCGGCAATACCCGTCGCCGCGGCAAATGCATGCATGGTCACGCCGACCATCAGCCCGCCGATGGCGATCAGCCCCGCTCGCGCACCCTGCGACATGCTGCGCATCATCACATAGATGAAGTCCTGGCCAGGGGTGACGGCCAGCAGCAACGTCGCGATAACGAACAGGGAAAGATTCTGCATCGGCCAATGATACCGATCCTGACAGGATGTTAAACGTGAACCCGCGTGTACCCGCCAAAACAAAAGGGTTAGGCCGTCAAGCCTAACCCTTTGATTTGTATGGCGCGCCCGACACGATTCGAACGTGTGACCGCCTGGTTCGTAGCCAGGTACTCTATCCAGCTGAGCTACGGGCGCATGGTCGTGTGAAACGACGGGGCGGGATTATGCGGTTTACCGCCAGCCACCGCAAGTATTTCGGCTAAATTATACGGGAAATTATTGCACAGCGGCAGACTGGTCGGGCCGCCTACAGCAGGCCTTCTTGCTCATACCATTCGGCGGTCTCTTTCGCGCCGCGCTGAAAGCTGTATGCCGGCTCGTAGCCGAGCATCTTCCGCGCCTTGCTGTGGTCGAACCGGAAGCTTTTTTTGAAAAAATCCATGCGCCGGCGATGCAGCGGCGGCTTCAGGCCCAGCGGTTTCATGGTTTTTTCCATCACAAAGGCCAGCGCCCACATGGGCGCCATGGGTATGCGTGTTTTTGGTGCTTGCGCGCCGACCGCATCGGCTATGGTGTTGACCATTTCGTTAGTGGTGACGGGCTTCTCGCCCACCAACAGGAAAACTTCGCCGCGCGCCTGTTCGGTTTCTGCCGCCTTGAAGAAGCCGCTGATCAGATCGTCCACGTAAACGAGGTGGTGCAGATTTTCACCTGCGCCGATATTGAAAAATACGCCTTTTTTGATGCCCTTGAACAGCTTCAGCAGGCGCCGATCACCGGGGCCGTAGGTTTCCGAAATACGAATGGCGGTCACCGGAATACGGTCGGCGTAGGACAGAGCCAGTCGCTCGCCCTCCAGCTTGGTGACGCCATAGATATTATCGGGGTTGAGGGGCGATTCTTCGGTGATAACGCCATCCAGTATGCCATAGACGCCAATGGTGCTGCCGTGAACGATGGATTTGACACCGGATTCCAGCGCCGCTTCCATGAGTTGTCTGGTGCCTTCCACGTTGATGCTGCGAAAATAATCATCGGGCATGTGCGCTTCGTGCTGGGCGGCGGCCAGATGAAAAATCTGATCCTTGCCCTCAACAACCTGTTTCAGTTTGTCGGCTTCGTCCATGGAGCCGAGTACGACTTCCACGCCCTTTTCCCGCAGCAGATGGGCATTGGCGGCTTCCGCCTCGGTATTTTCCCGGCCCAGCACGGTTACATCATCGCCGCGCGCAAGGCAGCGTTGCGCCAGTCGCGTGCCGATGAAGCCGGTGCCTCCGGTAATAAGTACGTTCATGTGTTTACCTTTGTGTCCATGTTTGTGGGAGCGTCGTTGCTACCGGATTTTACGTCTCAGTTTCCGCGAATACGTTGGTTTGGCGTTCTTGTTGCGTTCCTTGAACGGGTTTGATTGCTCGCGCGTTTCGATACGTATGGGCGTTCCCCACAGATCGAATTCCTTGCGCACCACGTTTTCCAGATAGCGTTTGTAGGGTCGTTTGAGTTTGTCCACCTGGTTGCCGTGGATGACGATGACGGGTGGATTTTTAGCGCCCTGGTGGGCAAATTTCGGCTTGATGCGGCGGCCTTCCACCATGGGCGGCGGCGTCTTTTCCGCCGCGTCGCGGATGGCGCGCGTCAAGTCCGGTGTAGCCAGTTCCACCATGGCCGAGGCATAGGCTTCGTCGATGGCGGGATACAAATCGCCCACGGCCGTACCGTGCAACGCCGAAATATAAAACACGCGCGCATACTGCAGAAACGGCAATTTGCGCAGAATGTCTTTTTTCACTTCCTGGCGCTTTTCCCGGCTCAGGCCGTCCCATTTATTCACCGCAACGATCACCGCCCGGCCCTTGTTGGCGACAAACCCGGCCAGACGAATATCCTGCTCCGATATTTCACGCTGCGCGTCGAACATGACTATGACCACATTGGCCTGATCAATGGCCTGAATGGTTTTGACAATGGAAAACTTCTCTGCCCGCTCGGAGACTTTACCGCGCCGGCGTATGCCTGCGGTGTCGATGAACATGTATTCCCTGTCGTCGCGTTCCAGCGGCACGAAAATACTGTCGCGGGTGGTGCCGGGCTGGTCGAATACCACCACCCGCTCCTCGCCAAGCAGGCGGTTGACCAGGGTGGACTTGCCGGCATTGGGTCGGCCCACCACGGCGATATAAGGTATTTTCCTTTTTTCCTCGTCTTGCTCTTCCACGGCGGGATATTCTTCCATCACCTGCTCCACCAGCGACTGGATACCGCGCCGATGAGCAGCGGCAATGGGAATGACGCCCCTGGGAGAAAGCCGGTAGAACTCGGCCGTGGCCATGTCGGGGTCGAGACTCTCGGTCTTGTTCACGGCGACCCAGAACGGCTTGCCGGTGGCACGCAGGCGATCTGCCAGTTCTTCCTCGATGGCGGTCAGGCCTTCATGCCCATCGGTCACCAGTATCACTGTACTGGCTTCGTCGATGGCCAGTTGCACCTGTGATCGCATTTCAGCATTGATGCCTTCTTTGTCGATGTCGATGCCGCCGGTATCCACCACCAGAAACGGTTTTTCGCCCAGCTTGCCCTCGCCATACTGGCGATCGCGGGTGAGGCCTGGCTCTTCCGCCACCAGCGCGTCACGGCTGCGCGTGAGTTGATTGAACAGGGTGGACTTGCCCACATTGGGGCGGCCCACCAGAACAATAACCGGTTTCATGGAAGTCCGTTTATTTCAGGCCCAGAGCAGTCAACTTGCCCTTGCTGGTGAACAGATACAGATGCTCGCTATCACTGACCGGCGTCGCCAGCGCGCCGCCACCACTGAGTTTGACGCGGCCGACCAGTTTGCCTTCCGACGGCTCCAGCAGGTGCACATAGCCCTTGTAGTCGGCGACAGCAATATACTGGCCGATCATCGCCGGGCCGGTAAGCCTGCGCCCGAGCAGAGCATCCTGGGTCCATGCCGGCTCACCGGTCTGCATGTCGAGCGCGCGCACGCGGCTTTCATTATCGACGATGTACAGATAACGGCCATCGGCCGCCATGTCTTCATAGGTGGAAACCTTGCGTGTCCAGACGCGGCGGCCGCTGCGCAGCGAGATGGCGTTGACCTGGCCCTGATAGGCCGCGGTATAGAGGATGGCATCAGCGATCAGCGGACTGGTGTCCACATCCACCAGCCGGTCTATCTCGCTGCGGCCACTGGGATAGGCAACGCTGATTTCCCACAGTATGCGGCCGGTGGCCAGATCATTGGCGGTCAGCTTGCCGCTGGCAAAGCCGCTGAGCACGACATTCTGAAAAATCACCGGCGCGGAAGTCCCGCGCAGACTCAAGGTCGGCACCGTGCGCTGGTACAGCCAGATTTTTTCGCCGTCGGCGGCATCCAGCCCGAACAGCTTGCCGTCCGTGGACTTGGCCACCACGACGGCGCCATCGCTCACCGGCGGTGCCAGTATTTCCGAGGAAAGGGCTGTTTTCCAGCTTTGCTCTCCGCTGTCCGAATCAAAAGCATAGACATGGCCCTTGAGGGTGCCCACGAACACGCTGGCACCGCCAAATCCGGTGGCGCCGGTAATGTTCTCCCTGATTCTGGTGCGCCACAGACGCTTGCCGCTGTCCAGCGCATAGGCGCTGACTCTGCCATCGTAATCCGCCGCATAGATGGCGTCGGCACCCAACACCGGCCGCAACTTCAGATACTGGCCGCCAGCGCCGTTACCGGTATCTTCCGACCACAGTTTTTCAATCACCACCGTCTGTTCGATTTGCGGCAAGGGAGCAGGCTCCGGCCCGCTGCTGGTCTTGCCGGAGAACAACCCACAGCCGCCCAGCAGCAGCGCCGTGACAGCGCTGGCGATCAGCCTATTCACCGACACTCTCGCCACCCACGCTATCCAGCTTCATCTGCAGGGCGTCACGGTAGCCGGAAGACGGCGACAGCTGGTTCATTGCCGCCGCATAGCCGGCGCGGGCACCGCTGGTGTCGCCCGCCGCCAGTTTCAGATCGCCTTCCAGCTCGGCAAACCAGGACTCGAACCCGACCTTGTCTTCCGCAGGCGCGGCCAGCAGCGCAGCCGCCTGCTCCCGGTCACCGCTGTCGAGGTAGATGCTGGCCAGGCGAATGCGCGCTATATTCTTTTGCGAGGACATTTTCGCGTTGCTCATCACCCATTCGAGCTTTTCCTGGGCGGCGGCCTTGTCACCGTTATCGTAGGCCTGCTTGGCCAGCATCAGGCCGGCAAGACCAGCGTAGCCGGTACTGCCGTACTGGTTCATGAGCGTTTCCGCCGTCTGGGTAAAAGCCTGACCGTTACTGTCCTGCTGCGCCAGCATTTGTTCGTAGAGGACCGAGGCCTGCTCCGCCTGGCGTATTTTCCAGCTTTTCCAGGCGTTGGTGCCAACGATGATGGCAAGCCCCAGAATCACGCCAATAATGATGGACTTGCCATTTTCCTTCCACCACGCCTTTACCTTTTCCAGTTCGTCGTCTTCGTGTAAAAATGGGTCAGCCACCGTGTTTCCCTCGTTACTGATTGGCGCCGGCCTGCGCCGACAGGGTTTGAATATATTTATCGCGGGCGACAGTGTTCTGCTCGCCGCGGGTGAGGTCTTTTACCACCACTTTGTCGTCCTGCAGTTCCTGTTCGCCCAGCACCAGGGCGAAGCGGGCGCCGCTTTTGTCAGCGCGCTTGAACTGGGATTTGAAACTGCCGCCATTGCCGTCGAACAGCACCCGGAAACCGGCGTTACGTGATTCCTCGGCAACCTGCATGGCCGCCTGCGCCGCGCCCGCGCCATGCCAGACCAGGTAGATATCCGGAACATGATGGTCTGGCGCCGGGTTCTGATTCATCAGCAATAATACCAGACGCTCCAGCCCCATACCAAAGCCGCAGGCCGGCGTAGCGCGGCCGCCAAGCTGCTCCACCAGACCGTCATAACGGCCACCGGCGCAGACCGTACCCTGCGCCCCGAGATCGTCGGTCATCCACTCGAAAACCGTTTTCGTGTAATAGTCCAGACCGCGCACCAGCCGCGGGTTGACTGTGTAGGCAACCCCGGCGGCGTCAAGATGGGCGCGTAATGCGGCGAAATGGGCGCGCGATTCCTCATCGAGATAATCGTGCAATGATGGCGCGCCTGCATTGAGCGCCTGCATGGCGGGGTTTTTGCTGTCCAGTATGCGCAGCGGATTGGATCGCAGACGACGCTGGCTGTCTTCGTCCAGTTGTGATGCGTGGGCGTTGTAATAGGCCACCAGTCTGTCACGATACAGCGCGCGGCTTTGCGGCGTGCCCAGCGAATTCAGTTCCAGCCGCAGATTCTTCAGGCCCATGCGTTGCCAGATGCGCGCGCTCAGCAGAATGATCTCGGCGTCCGCCTCCGGCCCGGCCATGCCAAACGCCTCAACGCCGATCTGGTGAAACTGGCGGTAACGGCCCTTTTGCGGGCGTTCGTGGCGGAACATGGGTCCGGCATACCAGAGTCGCTGCACCTGATTGTGAAACAGACCATGTTGCAAGCCGGCGCGCACCGTGCTGGCGGTGCCTTCGGGGCGCAGTGTAAGGCTGTCGCCGTTGCGATCCTCGAAGGTGTACATCTCCTTTTCGACGATATCGGTAACTTCGCCAATGGAGCGCTTGAACAGCTCGGTCTTCTCCACCACGGGGGTACGGATCTGCCGGTAGCCATAGGACGCCAGCACGTCGGCCACGTCGGCTTCCAGCTTTTGCCAGTATTCTGTTTCGCCCGGCAGAAGATCGTTCATCCCCCGCACGGCCTGTAGCTTTGCCGCCATGCCAGAGGCCCGGGTTATTGAAGCGTGAACCGCGCGATGGCGCCGCTGATATGCGGTGTTACATCATAGTCCTCGGCGCGATAGTTCACGTTCACGCCCCTGGCGTATCCGAGGAAAACCTTGAATGGCGGCGTTCCCCTGAACGCGATGGTTTCACCCGCCGGCACCGTGCGGCGAATCAGCGTATTGCCGCTGGCGTCCTGAATATCCACCCAGGAGTCGGCCGAGAATTTCAGCACCAGATTCGAGCCATCGGCGCTGGAAACGGATACGGGTTCGGTAGCAGCCGGCGCTGCATTGTCCTGTGGGGTGCCGGCGTCTGCCGCAGCAGCAGGCAAGTTGGCAGGGGCTGACTCCGGGATCACGTCACCGCTGGCGGCGGCAGACGCCGCTGGCGGACTGGCCACTTCAGCAGACGTTTGCGTGGCGGCAGACTGCCCGGCGGCGGATGCCGCCGCGGGCGCGGCTGCCCCACGGACGGATTCCGGCAGGCTCTGAGCCGTATCACTGGACGTCACCGGTTCCGGACCGGGAGTCTCTCTGGATTGCCACCAGCTGTAGATCAGGCCGAGCAAAATGGCGACGATCACCGCCGTCAGAAAGGCTACGGTTGTATTGCGCGTATTTTCCACCGCCATGGCGGCTTTTCTGTTTCCCGCGCCAGACATTATCACCGTGGTCGGAATGGCGGCGGTTTCCAGTATCCGTTCCTCCGGCAATCCCAGCAGGCGCGCATAGTTGCGCAAATAGCCGCGCACATAGGTGGCGCCCGGCAGGTCGGCGTAATCGTCATTTTCCATGGCTTCCACCTGTTGCGGCGTCAGACACAGGTCATCCGCCACCTGCTCCAGCGTCAGGTTGCGCCCGGTTCGGGTTTCCCGCAGCAGTTTTCCCGGCAACGGGTTATCCACGCCAGGTTGCTGCATCAGCTCCTCATTATTTTCCACGTCACATTCCTGTCTGTTCCAGCATACGCACTTCGGCGGATGACGGAAACAGTTCCAATAGTTGGCCCTTGTACTGACTTGCCGTTTTCATGTCGCCCAGAGCACGTTCCGTCCTGGCTCCCAGCAACAGAATCCGGGGATTCGGCCGCCCCAGCGCAAGATAGCGTTCCACATAGGCGCGGGCCGACAGGTAATTTTTCTGATCATATTTGATTCTGGCCATCAGCATAAGTGCCGGCGCCATGTTTTTGTCGATGGACAGCGTCTGGCGCAGGGCCTTTTCGGCCTGCGCATAATCATGCTGCACAAAATGGCATTCACCCAGCCGGAACCAGGCCTGACCGTTGGGTCGGTAGGATGGCGTATCCAGCACGCCCCTGATTTGAGCGATGGCTTTGCCGGGATCGCCGTGACGACACAGAAAAGCGCCGTATTCCAGACGAATGGGCGAATCCGTCGGGGCATGTTTCGCCGCCTTGCGATAGTAACGTGCCGCCTCACGGTCCAAATGCTGTGAATTCTTCAAGGTAGCCATGGCGAAATTTGCTTCCCGGCTGCCCGGATCCAGCGCCAGCGCCTTTTCCAGCTCCTTCTCGGCCACGACAAACTGGCCGCGCCGCATGTAGTTGGTCGCCAGTTGCGTATGCACCTCAACGCGCTGCGCCTTTTGCTCCTGACGTTCGCTGCTGCGGGTGGTATTGCAGCCGCTCAGCGCCAGCGCCGCGCAAACCAGAATCATGGCGTATAATTTGCGCATTACCCTAGACCTCCGCCGTCACCTTGCGTGAACGCCGGGTGCGATCCCGCACCTGCCCGGCCAACTGACCACAGGCGGCGTCAATATCGTCACCACGTGTTTTACGTATTGTCGTCATCAGATTCTTACTCAACAGATAGTCCCGAAAGCGATAAACCGCGTTATTGCTCGAACGCCGGAAGTCAGACCCCGGAAAAGGATTGAATGGTATCAGATTCACCTTCGCAGGTACTGTATGTAATACTTTTTCCAGTTGTTTCGCATGCTCCAGCGTATCGTTGACGCCGTGTATCATCACATACTCGAATGTGATGCGCCGGCGCGGGTGACCAGCCACATAACGTTTACAGGCATCCAGCAAGTCGGCAATGGAGTATCTGGCATTGATCGGCACCAACTGGCTGCGCAGATCATCTTCGGGCGCATGCAGTGACACTGCCAGACTCACCGGCGACACCTCGCGCAGGCGGTCAATTTGCGGCACAACGCCGGAAGTACTCAGCGTCACCCTGCGCCGCGACAATCCATAGGACAGGTCATCCAGCATCAGCGCCATGGCGGCGACCACATTGTCAAAATTCATCAGCGGCTCGCCCATGCCCATCATCACCACATTGGTGACGCGGGGCGTGAAAACCTCGTCGCCAGCCGCGTCGGACAACAGCTTGTTGGCGATCCACACCTGGCCAATGATTTCGCTCACGCAGAGATTGCGGTTGTAGCCCTGCCGCGCGGTGGAGCAGAAAGTACAGTTCAGCGAACAACCCACCTGCGACGAAACGCAGAGCGTGCCGCGTTTGGCTTCCGGGATAAACACCGTTTCGATGGCGCTGCCGCCGGGCACCTGCATCAGCCATTTGCGCGTGCCGTCTGCCGCTGTGTGGTCGGAAATGACCCGTGGCGCCTCGATGACGGCGATGCGTCCGAGTTTTTCCCGCAGCGACTTGGCCAGATCCGTCATGGCGTCGAAATCATCCACGCCGCGCTGGTATATCCACTGCATGACCTGACGCGCCCGGAACGGCTTTTCGCCCTGGTCGGCAAACCAGTCCGCCAGCCCCTGACGCGTCAGGTTCAGCAGATTCTGTTTGGCTTGTCGATCAGTATCAGGCATCAACGGGTTCTGGGGCAGATCTCCAGACCGGCAAAAAAATAGGCGATTTCGGTAGCAGCCGTTTCCGGCGCGTCGGAACCGTGTACCGAGTTCTCGTCCAGCGAATTGGCGAAATCGGCGCG
>JALXFQ010000008.1 GCA_027067235.1 Gammaproteobacteria bacterium | reverse complement strand
TGCACAGGACGGCATTGTTACCCACAAAAGGATGCGCATCCAGCGGCAAATGATAGGCAAACAGATTGATGTCGTTCTTTATCAGCGGCCGAATACGGGCGGCAAACGGACCGATGATCGGCCTGGCACCATGAAATTCCCAGAACAGGCCATGATGTACTACCAGAGCTTCAGCGTGCTGTTCGCCGGCCGCGGCAATGGATTCCGCGGTTGCAGACACGGCAAAGGCCACGCGGCTGATTTTCGGCGCGCCTTCCACCTGCAGACCATTGGGGCCATAATCATTGAAATCGCCCGGCCTCAGCAATTCATCCAGGTAGGCATCCAGTTGTTGGCGCGTCACAGTCACCGGGGCTACCCTATGGCCTCCCTGATCACCTCGCACACGCGCGCCGCCTGCTGCTGCGACATGCCGTGGTAAATGGGCAGCGAAATCACCTCTTCTGACGCCTGCTCCGCCACCGGCAGAGAGCCGGATTTGTATTTCAGGTTTTCGTACACTTTTTGCAAATGCAGTGGCGCGGGATAGCAGATGGAATGGCCAATTTTCTGCTCCTCGAAAGCTTCGCGGATGGCGTCACGCTGATACGAGCGAATGGTATAGAGATTGAATGCATGGCGACCCTTCGCCGGGCGCGGCGGCGTGGTCAGATCCAGCCCGTCCAGCTGCTCATCATAATAATCTGCAATGCGCTGACGCACGTCCAGCATCATGTTCATGCCCTTGAGCTTGAGCCGCAGCAGCGCCGCCTGCACTTCGTCCAGTCGCGAGTTGTAGCCGATCTCCTCGTGCATGAATGGCGCACTGGCGCCGTGATTGCGCAAGCGCCGGATGTGGTCGTTCAGTTCGTCGCTGTTGGTGGTAATCAGGCCGCCATCGCCGTAGCATCCCAGCACCTTGGTGGGGTAGAAGCTGAAACAGCCGGTATCGCCGATGCCACCCACGCGCTGGCGCCCGGCTTTTGCGCCGAAGGCCTGCGCCGCATCCTCGATCAGCGCCAGACCGTGCTCCTCCGCCAGTGCGCTGATGGCGTCCATATTGGCCGGATGACCGAAAATATGCACCGGCATGATAGCTTTGGTGGTCTTGGTGATTTTCTTTTTGATCTGCTCCGGGTCAATGCAGAAACTGCCCGGTTCGATATCCACAAATACCGGTGTCGCGCCCACTTCGCTGATGACCTCGGCGGTGGCGAAAAACGTCCACGGCGTTGTGATCACGCGGTCACCCTTGCCGATGCCCAGCGCCCGCAGCGAAAGCTGCAGCGCGTCGGTGCCATTGGCCACACCGATGGCGTGTTTGGCGCCGATGTAGCGCGCAGACTCCTTCTCGAAACGGGTGACGTTGTCACCGAGGATGAACGCGCCCTTTTTGCCCGCCTTGTCGATCAGCGAGTACCATTCCGCTTTCAGCTCCTCGAATTCGCCCGACAGGTCGAGCATGGGAACCGGCTTTTTTGATGCCATGTGTGTTCTCTTGAATATTTCGCAGGTCTGGCGTTGCCCTTCCCCGGCCTTTGCCTGAAAGAGGGGCGGCAGATTTCTCCGCTCAAACGCTACGCCAGACTCTGCATGATTTTTTCTTTCACCTGAAACGCCACATCCAGCGCCCGGCAGCCATCGGCACCGTTCACCAGTGGCCGCGTTCCGGCCCGTACTGTCCTGATGAAGTCCGCCAGTTCCGCATCCAGCGGCATGACGGGCTCCACCTCAATTTTTTCCTTCACCACTTCAGGGAAATGACTGTCCGGGTCGCTGCGTACCGCGCGTACCACTTCCAGTTGCTGATCCTCAAAATCCAGCGCCTGATAGGAATCGCGCCCGAACATGCGGATGCGCCGCATTTTCTTGGTGGATACCCGGCTGGCGGTAACGTTGGCCACGGCGCCATTGACAAACTCCAGCCGCGCATTGGCGATGTCGATATGATCCGTGAGCACCGCCAGACCGGTCGCCGAAATGGCGCCGATTTCCTCGCCCACCAGCGACATGATGATATCAATATCATGAATCATCAGATCCACCACCACATCCACGTCGGTGGCGCGCTCGACAAAGGTACTCAGGCGGTGCGCCTCGATAAAGCGCGGTTCGATGACTTGTTCGTGCAACGCCATGATGCCGGCATTGTAGCGTTCCAGGTGGCCAATCTGCAGGCTCACGCCGCGCCGATCCGCCGCATCGACAATAGCTTGCGCGTCTTCCAGAGTCGAAGCCACCGGCTTTTCCAGCAGCACATGCACGCCCGCCTCGATAAACGGCAGCGTCACTTCCCGGTGCAGGCTGGTGGGTACGACGATGCTGACCACATCCACCTTGTCCAGCAAGTCGCGGTAGTCGGTGTAGCTGGCGGCGCCGTATTGCCCGCCAATCGCCTGCGCCACCGCTGCATTCGAATCCACCACGCCGACCAGATCAACGTCAGGCATATCGGAATAAATGCGTGCGTGGAACTTGCCGAGATAGCCGACGCCAACGACGCCCGCGCGAAGATTTGCGGTCATGATTTTTTCATTTTCTGGAATGAACGGATATTACCAGTCTGGCAGGGTTAAGGAAACGAATCTGCCCTGCGGTTGAGTTGCGCCAATAATCAGGCTGCCCGCCCTGTCCGCTGTCTCGGCAAACGACACGATGCCGTCCTCATGCCCGCCCATGGCCAGCATGCCCCAGGCGCGGCAGGGGTTTTTCAGCAATATTTTATACACTTCCTGCGCCATTTCCGGCGTGCCGTAAGCAGCCGACGGGTCGGTCACAGGCAGGCCCAGTTTTTCAGCGTTGTGCCAGATTTCCGGGCTGTGGACATGGAAAACGAAGTTCGCGCCGGGGCAAAGCTGGTAAATCCAGCCATGGGTGAGCGATTCCGACGACGGCGGCGTCTTGCCGCTGGCGACAACGTGGTTATCCGGCACGCTGAAATCCGTTACCCGCGCGTAATGCTCTGGCATCAACGCCGCCAGCCCGCCGGTCTGGCTGCCGGTAATGACGAAATCATTGCTCATTTGCGGCCAGCGCCGCGACAGATTGCCAAAGCCGTAGCCGCCGTAACGCGCCGGATCCTGACCAACGACGCCAAGCATCATCAGCTTTTTGCGCCAGTTTTCCAGCTCTGCTATCGCCTCTGCTGGCGGCGGCAGGCCGTCGCTGAAATCCAGCCGGTACTTTATGACGCCTTCGGCTTCCGCCATACTCTGCCCCATGAAACAGAAAACACCGGATATTACCAG
>JALXFQ010000007.1 GCA_027067235.1 Gammaproteobacteria bacterium | reverse complement strand
GACAGCCAGCTTCTCCTCCAGTCGCTCGATGCGTTTCTGGACGCGTTTTTCTTTCTTTTCCAGTGCTCTCAGGCGTCTTTTAAGGCGCTTGCGTTTTTTCGGCTTCATGTTGCCATTCAGCTCCAGTCGCAAGCGGATTTTTTCCTGTTTGATCGTCAGGGTTTCCTGCAAGTCCGTGAGCACATCCTTTTTCTTTTCCTGGTTCTGCTTCAGCGATTTCAGTTTTGCCAGGCGCTTGTTGATCTTGCGGCGGCGCTTTTCTTCCTTCTTCAGTTTTTCGCTGGCCCGCTCCGCTTCTTCCTTCAACTCCACCAGCTCTGGCGGTAATGCCCGGTTTTTCGGGATAAACGACTGCATCAGCGCCGCCTCGGCGGCGGCTTTATCTTCTTCCGCAGGGGCTTGTGTGTCATCGGGATTGGGCGGTTCGCTGACAGGCGGCACAGCGGCGTTGTCGATCAGCGCATCAGACGCTGGCGGCGATACGGGCGGCGCATTCGGGTCAGCCGGACTGTTGGCCGTCACCTCCGGCGCAGCACTGGTCGCTGATGAAGTGGTGGCGGGCTGGGACTGCCCCGCCGCAGGCAGGCTGGCTGCCAGAAGAATCGCGGAACATAACGGAAAAACCAAACGTGTCATTGTTCAAATGCCTGATGAATTTCGTCGGCGCTGATGCCGGTTTCGGATTCGATTTGCTGGATGGCGCTTTCAGACAGGCCCGCGCCGGTGGAAGCCCCCGGATTCAGGGTCCGGTCAACCGGCGGCGCAACCGCCTCATTGTGTATGGGCATCAGCCGCGGACGGGTCAGTGACCGGGGCGCATGAAGACCGGGATCTGGCGGCGGGTCGAGGCGGCGTATCACCAGTGGTTCAGGTTTGGCTGGCGCACGGCGGGCGACAGGCGTCACCGTTGCCGCCGGAGCGGCTGGCGCGGATTTGGCGGCGGGCGGCGGCGCGGAAGCCTGCCGGGTGACGCCGTAGAAAACCGCAACGCCCAGCGCGACCAGCGCCACGGCAATCAACCCCAGACGTTTGGATAATGCGCGCATCGGATCAGCCGTTGAACAGCATCATGATGATGGGGATGATATTGACCTTTCTGGCCCAGGTGGTCACGGTGTCGATGGCCTTGGCAAAATAATTGTCCACCACCTTGTCGCGGCGCAGGGCGCATTCGCTGGCGACCGTGACGGGGTCGTCCGCCAGCGCGTCGAACTGGGTGGTGTCCAGCGTGGAATGAATGATATAGCGCTGCCAGTACTCCTTGAACGCCGCGCGGTCGGCGGCGTTGGCCCAGGGCGTGGTCGTGAAATCGGCGGGCTTGATCTCGACATTCAGCAACTTCCATTGCTCGGGGCAGGCGGCGTCATAAGCCTGGGCGACCGTAAACGGCGTCTGCGCCTGACTGGAGACGGGCGTCAGCAGAAACGCGCCGCCCAGCGCCGCCATGCGCATTATTCGCACAGCCATTGATCCGTTTCGCGTCGTCCGGCGAGCTGTCGGTTCCATAATCCGCACCCCTGCGATCCCCCCTGGAAAAGAGCGAAGAGTGTAAATGTCCGCCATCTGGATTGCAATAGAGCCGACTATGCCGACAAAATCCCCGTGATGGAAAAACCGCATGAAGTGCGTTAGCATCCGACACCTGACAAAACTTAACCGGCGTGTGGTTGCTATAAGAACATACAGGCAATTCATCCGGTATCAGCATCAGGGAGAACGACAGGGGTGTCATCGTCAAGCGGGTTTCGGGCGGGCCTCATGGGCTTGCTCACGGGCGTCTGCGTTATGCACGGCGCATGGGCAGCGATTACGGACTATGCCGTCGGCGCGGATGCGGGCGCGTTGCAAGTGGGCGCGGATGGTCAGGCCACCTGGACGCTGGCGGTGGCCTCGCCGCCGGGCGTGGCCGGTACTTCGCCCAAGCTGTCGCTGAACTGGTCGTCCGCCGCCGGTAACGGCCTGCTGGGGCAGGGCGGCAGCCTGGGCGGCCTGTCCGCCATCACCCGCTGTTCCCGCACCGTGGTCACCGACGGCTACGCCCGTGGTCCACGCATTCAGCCCGATGACGCCTATTGCCTTGATGGCGCCCGGTTGAAACGGGTGGAAGGCGCGGCGGGCAGCGCCAACACCGTGTATCACACCGAGATCGAATCGTTCCAGCGCGTCGTCGTTACCGACAGCAATGGCTTTGGCCCGCGCAGTTTTACCGTCACCACGCGCAATGGCGCGACCCTGACCTACGGCGCCAGCGCCGACTCCCGTCTGACCCGAACCGATGGCGCGGCGCTGGAATGGCGCATCACCCGTCTGGCCGATGTCAACGGCAACGCCATCGACTACCACTACAGCAACCATGGCGCGACCGGCGTCAACGAATGGTTGCTCGATCGCGTCAGCTATGGCGGCGCGGCCAGTTTGTCGGCAGAGATTCACTACGAGACGCGACCGGATACGCGCCAATATTACGCCAACGGCCTGCGCTTCAGCCAGACACAGCGCATCCAGCGTGTTGACACCCTCGCGGGCGGCGAAGTCGTTCACAGCTACCGGCTGACCTATGCCAACGGCGCGCAAAGCGGCGTCTCGCGGTTGGCGAGCGTGCAGGAATGCGGCATCAACAACACCTGTTATCCGCCCAGCCAGTTTCAGTGGCATTCCGAAACCGGCGTCTGGAGCGCCCGCAACCTGGCCTTGCCCGGCGAGCCGCTGCAGGACGCCAGCGGCCGCAGTCGCGGCGTCCCGGCGGACATCAACAATGACGGCTGGACCGACTGGCTGATCGCCGTGCGCGAAGCCGGCGGACAGGAAATTCGTCAGACCTGGCTGGGCGGGCCGTCGGGCTGGACCGCCGCCAGCGCCTGGACCCTGCCTGCGGCGTTGTTCGACAACACCAGCGGCTCCACCCTGTCCACGGCGCGGCTGGCCGATGTCAATGGCGATGGTTATGCCGATCTGGTGCAGGCGGTCAAAGACGCCAGCGGCGTGGTGAACAGCATCTGGTTCAATACCGGCAGCGGCTGGAGCGCCAGCGCCCTGACCTTGCCCGATGTGCTGCTGGATCGCAGCGGCGCGGCCCCGCAGGGCCGGGCGCAACTGACGGAACTGAACGGCGACGGGCGGGTGGATGTGGTGGTGGCCACGCGCGCCGCCAATGGCGCGGAAACCCGTACCGCCTGGCTCAATACCGGCAACGGCTGGACTGTGAGCAACGCCTTTGCGCCGCCCACG
>JALXFQ010000006.1 GCA_027067235.1 Gammaproteobacteria bacterium | reverse complement strand
CACCTGGGTAGCCGCGTCGGTGCCGCTGTGGGACATGATGAAGACGGGATCGAGAAAAGCCACCGTGGTCTGGTTCTCGCCACTCTCGCGCACCACCACGTTGCACGGCAACAAAGCACCGGCGTTGGGGTCGGCATCCAGCACTTGTTTGGCCAGCGGCGCCTTGCAGGCGCCCAGAATGCGGTAGCCGCCATAGTCCACGTCCAGCTTTTTCTTGAAAATGCCGCTGACATTGACATCGGAAACCACGCCATAGTTTTCATCAGCCAGCGCAGCGATGACGGTATCTACCGCCTGGTCCATGGGTTGATTGATGGTGACATCGAATGCATACATCATTTTGCTCCTGAAATGTTTGGATTATTCCGGCAGGCAAATGCCGTGCCGGCTGATTGAGACCATGGTCCTCAGCGCCAGCCCGACGATGAGGATCGTAGTGGTGACGAGAAACCCCCGGGACAACCACTGAAACAGCATGTCCCCGGTCTGCTGGAACATCACCAGCGTAGCGATAGTCACCGCCGCCAGCGGGAAAGAATAGGCCCACCAGGACAGGAAGAACCTGAGCCGGAAAAATTTTGGCAGCATGGTCGCCAGCAACAATACCAGAAACAGCGCCGTGTAATACAGCACATGGGCGAAACCATCGAAACTGCCGGTCATTTTCATGTAACTGACAAAACCCACCGCCGGCGGCGCAATCAGAATAAACAGAGTCGGCGCCAGCATGTCCGGCAACGGATTGTGAAAAAACATGCGGTAATACACCATGGTCATCAGCACCAGCCAGAACACGATGCCAATGCTGAAAAAGAACCAGGCCGTTTCCATGCCGGCGTATTTCACACCGACTATCGGCACCAGTATGTTACCCACCGCCGGAATAAACCAGGCCGGATTCATGTGATGCACCTCGAAATGCTGGTGACTGATCCAGCGCCCCACCACAAACAGGGTCAGGATCAACTGCAGTACCGTGCCGGCCAGCCACATGCTTTTTGACAGCGCCGGGTGCAGATTCACGAAACAGATCGACAGCAGAATCAGCCCGATGGAAATGGTCGGCACAAAACTCAGCTTGACCGGATGGCCGAGTTCCTTGCTCACCATGTCCGGGTAACGCACTATTTTGGCCGCATACACCAGCGCCAGCAGAATGAAAAGCGCCAGAGCCACATAGCCCAGCGAGTGATGCAGGGTCTCACTGACGCCAAACACCTCGCTGGCCTTGCCCCAGGCAATGGCCAGACCCGACAGCCCCATGACAACAGAGAAAAAAGATACCGGGAAATGCGCCAGCCGGCCGCTCTTGTCATGCATGATTCAGCCCTCAGCCGCCACAGCTGGATTTGATCGGTTTGACAGGCAGATTCGCCGCCACCTTGCGCGCAGCCTGCTGCGGATCGGTTTCGGATGTGCTTACCACATGAATCCCGCGCGCCGCCATCTTGCGCCTGAAGCCGTCACCGCAGCCGGCGGTAATCAGCACATCCAGCTGATCGATCGGGTGCTCCGCGCCCTGATAGCCGTGCATGGCCATCTCCTTCGGCAGATCCAGACGCTCCACCTCGGCCACATCGCCGTCTTTGGCCTGGTAGACAAAAAACCGCCGCGCCCTGCCGGCATGTCCGGTAATCGTGCGAAAATTCTGACTGGTGACACCTATTTTCATGTGGCTTCCCCTGAATGCAGTCTGTTCATCAAATAATCTGACGCCGACCTTAGTCGGCTTTATATAAGAATTGGCTAATATACAGTAATCCACAGGCAGAGCATTGATAATCGTCAATCGACCTCCGCGCAACAGTGGCCAGACGATGCTACTACGGTAAATTCTGCGTCTCGATCTTTTGCAACAGCTGCTGCGCCTGCTGGCGCTGGGCGTCGGAACCGGATTTCAGCACTTGCGCAAGCGTGGCCCGGGCCTGTCGCCAGCGACCCATCTCGACATAGGCACTGGCGATATCCAGCTGGATTTCCATGTCGGTTTCATGGGATGGAGAATGCGTGCTGCGGGTTCCGGCTGGCGCGGGGACGGTGGCATCGGCCTTGCCGCCATATGCCCTGGGCCGGTAGGGGATGTTTTCGCCGGCGATTTCATCCAGCAGGGTTTCCTCATCCAGAGCGCCATCGTCTTCGGGCTGGCGTGCTGCGCGCCGTTGCCAGATGAAACTGATGCCGGCAAAGGCAATGATCGCCAGCAGGTTGGTGAACAGCCAGCGCAGCCAGAGAGGCCAGCTTTTCTCGGCGGCGCTGGAAACAGCCGCCTGCTGCTGAACTGCCGGGCCCCGACCGGGCCGGTGCCGGAACATCTGTCGTGCGGATTCCACGGAAATACCACGCAGCAGCTGCGCGCCGGGCCAGCGCAGCACCGAAGCAGGGCGCGGCTGGCGCCGGTCGTCGGGAAAAGCATCCTGATTGGCCTGAACAATGCCGGCCATGATCTGATGCAGGGTAAAATCGGGGTATTGTTCGACCATTTGCGCGGCGATGCCGGCGAGCGTGTCCTGTGGCAGGACCGGCCCGTAAAACTGGCTGGCGTGCTGTTGCGCGCGATCTGCCGGCTCAGCAGTCGGCAGCGGCAACTGTGCCGTCAGCAGCGTCAGCAGCAAAATCAGCTGTCTGCTCAGTCGCACTGGCACCTTGACCATCATCGCTCGATCATGCCCAGCGCCAGCGCGGCGCTGTAAAAAGCGAAAACATGGCGTTGCGCCACGCCGAGCAGGGCCGGCGTCTCAACCAGACTGGCCTGGCCGGCGCTCCACAGGGCGGCTATTTTCAACCCGTGCGGCGTCGGTGTCAGGCGCGTCAGATTTGACCACTGGCCCAGTCTCACCGGCTGGCGCAAACCGGTTCCTGCGGGCAGTCTTCCCCGCGACGACAGCAGGGCCGTCAGCCAGACAAAGGCATCGGCCTCACCGGCATAGCAGCCCCGTGGCTGGTGATGCGCCCGATAGTCGCGCGCTTGTTCAGTCTCCAGCGTGGTGATGCCGGCGAGGCCGGGTTGCGGCTGCGCCCGGCACAATTGAGCCAGGGTCGGTTCGCGCAAACTGCTGCAGCACTGGTTGCCGGCGTGGCAGAACAGCACCTGCTCGCCCCCGGCCTCCAGCAGCACCGGTTTTTCTTCCCTGATCGCGCGCCGGTATGCCTGTTCCACTGCGCCCTGAAAACCGCCCTCCACCCGATAAAAAATGTCAGCGCGGTTCATGCTGTCATGCAGATCAATATCTGCCCGTTCGCCGCACAAGTCCTGTTCGGTGAACCCGGGCGAGAGCATGGAAATGCCTGCGGCCCGGGGTTTCTGCCCGGCAGCTCGCGCTGGCGTCCGGTCTTCACCACACCCGGCATCGACCCGCGACGATCCCCCGGCCAGCTCCGCTGCGCTGACTTTCTTCCTGAGCACCGGTATGGCCCTGTCCGGAGACGGGCCAGGCGCTGATTCGAAAGGTGTTTTACGGCTGATTTCGTACTCCATCAGGCGCTGAAAAGCATTCCCGTTTCCGCCCTTGCCAGACCGGGACAACTCGTCCAGCATGGACAATAGGGCGTTTCCGCCAATACTGGAATGGTTGCGGCGATTTTTCAATGGCTTACCTGTCACACCCGGACTGATTGTTGTTCTGGTATTAACAGTAGCCGATTCCGCCGCTGTGGCAAGCGGCGGCCGCATGAGCACGGCATATAGTTTCAGCCGTCTGTCAGCCCCAGCTGGTCCCAGATGGCGTCCACCCGCTCCCGCACCTCGGGGCTCATGCTGATCGGCTTGCCCCACTGGCGTTCGGTTTCGCCGGGCCATTTGCTGGTGGCGTCAAAACCGGCCTTGGAACCAAGCCCGGAAACCGGCGAAGCGAAATCCAGGTAATCAATGGGCGTGTTTTCCACCAGAGTCAGGTCGCGGGCCGGATCCATGCGCGTGGTCATGGCCCAGACCACGTCTTTCCAGTCGCGCACGTTCACGTCATCATCGCAGACGATCACGAATTTTGTATACATGAACTGCCGCAGAAACGACCAGACGCCAAACATGACCCGCTTGGCGTGGCCGGCATACTGCTTTTTCATGCTGACCACGGCGACGCGGTAGGAGCAGCCTTCCGGCGGCAGGTAGAAATCGACGATTTCCGGAAACTGCTTTTGCAGTAGCGGCACGAAAACTTCATTCAGCGCCACCCCCAGCACCGCGGGTTCGTCTGGCGGACGGCCGGTGTAGGTGCTGTGGTAAATGGGATTCTTGCGCTGGGTGATGCGGTCGATGGTGAACACCGGAAAGGTTTCCTGCTCGTTATAATAGCCGGTGTGGTCGCCGAACGGCCCTTCCAGCGCGGTTTCGTCCGGGTCGATATGGCCTTCCAGGACGATTTCCGCCGAGGCCGGCACTTGCAGGTCGTTGGTCTGGCACTGCACTACTTCGGTCTTGCCGCCGCGCAGCAGGCCGGCGAAAGCGTATTCCGACAGCGCGTCCGGCACCGGCGTCACCGCGCCGAGGATGGTGGCGGGGTCCGCGCCCAGGGCCACGGAGACGGGAAAAGGCTCGCCCGGGCGGGCCTTTTTCCAGTCGGCAAAATCCAGCGCGCCGCCGCGATGGGCCAGCCAGCGCATGATGACCTTGTTTTTGCCGATCACCTGCTGACGATAAATGCCCAGATTCTGGCGCGGCTTTTCCGGCCCGCGCGTCACCACCAGCGCCCAGGTAATCAGCGGCCCGGCATCGCCCGGCCAGCAGGTCTGCACCGGAATCCTGGACAAATCCACCTCATCGCCGTCAATAACCACCTGTTGACAGGGCGCTTTTTTCAGCACTTTGGGCGCCATGTTCAGCACATTTTTGTACATGGGGATCTGGCCCAGAGCATGCCTGAAGCCCTTGGGCGGCTCCGGCTCCTTGAGCATGGCCAGCAATTTGCCCACCTCGCGCAGGGCAGTGACAGAATCCTGCCCCATGCCCAGCGCCACCCGCTGCGGCGTGCCGAACAGATTGCCCAGCACCGGCATGTCGTGGCCCCTGACGTTCTCGAACAGAATGGCCGGGCCGCCGGCCTTGAGCGTGCGGTCGCAGATCTCGGTCATTTCCAGATACGGATCGACCTCCACGGCAACGCGTTTCAGCTCACCGCGCTGTTCCAGCACAGCGATGAAATCCCGCAAGTCCCGGTATGTTTGCTGTTCCGACACGTATCGGTATCCGCTATTCCACCGGTTCGGTATCTTTGAACGAAGGACGCAAGCAGATTTTTTCGTGCCAGCGGGCCAGATTCGGCCGCCCCCTGCGCCAGTCTCTGGCATAGCGCAGGTCCAGGTAGGAAAGCGCGCAGCCCAGCGATATATCGGCAATGGTCAGGCGCTCGTTGAGCAAAAATTCCGCATCGGGCATGCGCTCTTCGGTCCATTGCAGCGCCCGCTCGATTTTGGCCATCTGGCGCTGCTTGATCTCCATATTGCGCTGATCAGGTGGGCGCTTGTTCTCCAGAAAACAGTTCAGGCAGGCCTCGGTAATACCGTCCGCCAGACGCATCCAGCGCAACACCGGCCAGCGCGAACCGCACAGCGGCACCAGGTTGATTTCACCGTCAAAATCTTCCAGATATTCGATGATGGCGCAGGAGTCGAAAATGGGACCGTTCGCCGTCATCAGCACCGGCACCTGCGACAGGGGGTTTACCGCCAGCAGTTCGGCGCTGGATTCCCAGGGATTGACCACGATTTCCTCTGCGTCCAGATCTTTTTCACGCATGGCGATGCGTACCTTGCGGGAAAAAGGCGAAGTCAGGGAAATATAGAGCTTCATAGATAATCCAGTAAAAGTCCGCCGAAAACGGCGGCCCCAAACCAGGTGTTATTCAGAAAAGCACGAAAACAATCAGCCGGTTGTCGGCCGGATATGAGAACTTGCTGAAAGGCGGAGAACAAGGCTGCAAGCGCGATTCCGCCGTAATAATAAACACCCCTTGCCGTTAGCATACCAGCGACAACCAGCGAAACCAAAGCGATAATTTGCAGAACCGCGATGATGCGCCGGTCGTGGCGGCCAAACAGTATGGCGGTGGACTTGACGCCTATTTTCAGATCGTCCTCCCGGTCCGCCATGGCGTACATGGTGTCGTAGGCCACGACCCAGGCCAGGTTCGCCAGCATCAGCACCCAGGCCACCGCCGGCACCTGTCCCTGATGGGCGGCAAAAGCCATGGGAATACCCCAGCTGAAGGCGAAACCCAGCACGAACTGGGGCAAATGGGTAAAGCGCTTGAAAAACGGGTAGGACGCCGCCAGCGCCGCGCCGATGAGAGCGAACAGGATGGTCAGCCGGTTCAACTGCAGCACCAGCGCCAGCGCCACGAACAACAGCAGCAGAAACAGCCCCAGCGCCTCGCGCGCGCTCACCCGCCCCGCCGCCAGCGGCCGGTCTCTGGTACGCGCCACGTACGGGTCGATGTCGCGGTCGGCAATATCGTTGATCACGCAGCCGGCGGAGCGCATGAGAAAAACCCCGGCGACAAAGATCAGTACAATCCACGGCCGGGGATGGCCATTCCCTGCCATCCACAGCGCCCACAAGGTCGGCCACAGCAGCAGAAACGAGCCGATGGGCCGGTCCATGCGCATCAACAGGGCGTATTCGCGCAACTTGCCGACTAATTTCATTCTCGAGGATTCCCTGTTCAATCAGTGAATTGTTGCTGTTTTCCGCCCCAGCGGCAAGCATCACTCATCCACGCAGCGTTTTTTGCAGTATATGTAACAGGCGTCACTGTTTCGCTTCTGTAATCACATTAAACTGGATTTTTTAGTGAAGCGACCAAAACTGCGCGGGAACCGTTCATGGCGAGACGACTGATTATCTGCACCGATGGCACCTGGAACCAGGCGGAGGAAAAAACCGCCAGCGGCGAGACTTCTCCCACCAATGTGCTGCGCATCGCCCGCGCAGTCAGCCCTGTGGCTGGCGATGGCGTTTCGCAGCTGGTGTACTACCACAAAGGCCTGGGCACCGGCGGCGTGGTGGACAAGTTCCTCGGCGGAGTCATGGGAATCGGCATGTCCCGCATTATCGAGAACTGCTACCGCTTCCTGGCGAATAATTATCAGCAGGGCGACGAGATCTATCTGTTCGGATTCAGCCGCGGCGCCTACAGCGCCCGTTCACTGGGCGGATTGATCAATCTGGCCGGGCTGCTGCGCAAGCAAGATCTCGAGCATTTTTCTAGGGTACATCATTTCTATCGGCAATCGGAAGCCAGGCGCGCGGCATCGCCGGATCGTGAATTCGTTTTCGATCTGATCAAGGACTCGCGCCGTCCGGTGATTCATTTTATCGGCGTCTGGGATACGGTGGGCGCTCTCGGCGTCCCTGTTCCGCTGCTGGGCAGGCTCAGCCGTCTGTGGATCGGCTTTCACGACACCCAGTTGCGCAACGTCAGATACGCCTATCACGCCCTCGCCGCCGACGAGCGCCGCGGCCCGTTTGCGCCCAGCCTGTGGACGCGCAAACCGGGCGCGGACGACAGCAGTCTGTGCGAAATGAAGCAGGTCTGGTTTCCTGGCGCGCATTCCGATGTTGGCGGCGGTTATGCCGATCACGTGCTGGCCGAAATCAGCTATGTGTGGATGGCGCAGAAAGCCGCCCGCTGCGGGCTGGAACTGACCGGCATGGGCGTCAAGCCGGATTACGCCGGCCTGTTGCACGATTCCTTTTCGCTGTTGTACCGGCTGGCCGGGTTGGCGCCGTGGAAAGGGCTGCGCGAATACCGCCGACCGCTGGGCCAGCTGCACCGGGATATCGGGAACGAGAAAAAAGGCGAGTTCGAGATTATTCACCAGAGTCTGGTGGATCGATTTTTCCACGACGAGGACGAAGAAGGCATGCTGCAGGTCAGGCGCACATTCAATCCCGACTATGTACAGATCGGAGTGGAAGAACTGCCGGTGGAAAACTGGGCCGGAGAAACCGAGATCAGTCTGGATCGCTGTGACGAGACAGCAACACCGGCAGATAACTGAACGCCCCGCACAGAGCCAGACCAGCAGCGTCGGCCACCAGATCCCGGCCGGAAAAACAGCGGTTGGGAATGAAATATTGCGCGCATTCAATGCACAGGCCGTAAAGCATCAACCACGCCGCCAGAGCGGGAAACCGCAGCACACCGCGCCAGCCGCGCTGCGCCAGCAAGGCCAGGGTGAAAAAAGCCAGCGCGTGTTTCATTTTGTCGCCGAGCAGGGGAACGACGGGCTTTGCCAGCGGCAGCAGCGCCAGGGCAGTCACTATCGCCAGCACCAGCCAGAACAGCAGCCGGTAACGCCGCATATTCAGTTCGCAAGCGGCTTGCCGCATTGCCAGCAGATTTCGAAAGTGGACGGGTTCATCGCGTCGCAATGCGAACAGGCCCGTTCTGTGACCGGCGCCCGCAACTGCTGTTCAAACGCGTCAACCACGGCCCTGGCGGCAGGCTCGTCGGATTCCTGCTCGATCCAGACTTCCGGCAGGGTTTCCGTCACCGGCGTTTCACCGGCAATGCCCTGCGCATTGGCGTTGAAAATATGCGCTTCGATACCGGCGGTAGCCAGTTTGTCGAGCAGCAAATGCGCCTGTGGCAGGTTTTCTGCCTGATACAGTCGAATCATAGTGATTCATACACCGGGAGAAACAGAGAACCGCTGGCCTTCGCTGATAATCTTTTGATACGCCGGCTTATCCGCATCATCGGCGTCATAAACACTGAACCGGAATCCGCACCAGTCTTTCAGCTCGGCGGCTATGGCGGGTTTTTCCGCGCATTGCTGTTCCACAACCAGGCCCACGGCGGATGTGTCCTGATCGGTGTGGATCACTGCCGAGACAATGCCATGCATATAGAGGATACGGCGTATGCACTCGGTATTCGGTTCGTGGGTCATGTCTGCAACCCGAAATAGAGCAGTTCCAGCATGGCATCGTCCGCGCTGGCGATTTCGTGGCTTTCGCCGGGTTCGACGGCGATGGTCATGCCGGGCGTCAAGGCAAACTCATTGTCGTTCACGCGCATGACGCCGTAGCCCGAGAGCACATAAAATACTTCGGCCATGTCGGAGTGGGAATGGGCCTGGGCGGTTTCACCCGCTGGAAACTGCGCGCGGGCGAATCCGGTGAGGCCGGGCAGTTGCCCGTGGCGCAGGATGACAGACTTGGCTATGGCGGGATTATGGGAAACCCGCGCCGCGGACTGTTCATCAGGAGGAATGATGAACATGGCGGCGTTTCGGCAGAATCTGCCGGCCTAGCGGTCGGAAGGAACCAGGCGCGGCGCCCAGAAGACGCCGTCTTTTTCCTTGTATTCGCGCCAGAAACCCGCGCCGGTCCATTCCTTTACGCGATCCTTGTAACCGCTGCGCATGACTTTCAGCTTTACCGACGGCGCGGCTTTCAGTTCATCAAGATCGACCCTGCGCACCGTGTCCACCGGCGTC
>JALXFQ010000005.1 GCA_027067235.1 Gammaproteobacteria bacterium | reverse complement strand
CGGCAGCTCCCAGCTGGGACCGAAGCCGACATTGGAAAATGCGACTGCGCTGATGAAAGCGGGCGCCGCAGCGGTCAAGCTGGAGGGCGGCGGCGTGATGGTGAAAACCGTGCGTTACCTGGTGCGGCGCGGTGTGCCGGTGTGCGCTCACCTGGGCCTGTTACCGCAATCGGTCAACCAGTTGGGTGGCTATGGGGTACAGGGTCGAGATGCGGCTCAGGCAAAACGCATGCGGGAAGATGCCCTGCGCATGCAGGATGCAGGTGCTTTTGCGGTGTTGCTGGAGGCCGTGCCGACACCGCTGGCGGTGGATATTACGCAATCTCTTGAGATTCCCACCATCGGTATCGGCGCTGGCCCCGGTTGCGATGGCCAGGTGCTGGTGCTGCAGGACGTGCTGGGCATTTACCCGGGCGGCAGTCCGAAATTCTCGAAAAATTTCCTGGCTGGCGCCGACAGCGTACAGGCGGCAGTGGAAGCCTACGCCAGGGCGGTAAAATCCGGCGAATTTCCCGCTGCTGAGCACAGTTTCTCCTGATGACCAGGGTGGCGGATAGCGTGGCCGCCTTGCGCCGGGCGGTTGCCGCATTTCGCCAGCAGGGTGCGAGTATTGCGTTCGTCCCCACCATGGGCAATCTGCATCGCGGCCATATGCGCCTGATGGATCAGGCACGGCAGGCGGCCGATGTATGTGTCGTCAGCATTTATGTCAACCCCATGCAGTTCAACCAGCAGGCGGATCTGGCCGCCTACCCGCGTACGCCGGACGCAGATCGGGACAAACTGCGGCAAGCGGGCGTTCAACTACTGTTCGAGCCAGACGACCGCACCATGTATCCGCATGGAATGGATCAGCAGACTTTTGTCGAAGTGCCACATCTTGGCGACATGCTGGAAGGCGAGCATCGTCCCGGCCATTTCCGCGGCGTTGCCACCGTGGTCAACCGCTTGTTCAATCTGGTTCAACCCGATATCGCCGTGTTCGGCAAGAAGGACTATCAGCAGTTGATGCTGATACGCAAAATGGTGGCGGATCTGGCCATGCCAGTGACTATTCTGGCGGGGGAAACCGAGCGTGAAGCGGACGGTCTGGCCATGAGTTCCAGAAATGCGCGTCTGTCTTCCGAGCAGCGCCGCATCGCGCCCCGGCTCCACGAGGCGCTGTGTGAAATCAGGGAAGTTGTCGCCAAAAGCCCTGATAATACGCGAAAGGTCGTGAAAAAATCGATTCAAGACCTTGGCAGGACCGGCTTTGAAGTGGAGTATCTGAGTCTGCGCCGCCGATCCGACCTGTTGCCGCCGCAGCCCGGGGATCAGCAACTGGTGGTACTGGCGGCGGCGGTACTCGGCGATGTACGTCTGATAGATAATATGGAGATAGAACAAACGTCCTGACTCAGGTTGCAGCTATTTTTCGAGATGCAAATATTCCTATCAGTGGCCGCGCTTATTCATTGTATCCCTGATTGAATCGGCCAGCGTAACACGCGATAATATAACAGTATTGTTGAATTTGAATGGCCCAGATGCGTATTACCCTGTTGAAAAGCAAGCTGCACCGTGTACGAGTGACCCATGCCGAGCTGGATTATGAAGGTTCGGTCGCCATTGACAGCGCCCTGATGGCGGCGGCCAATATTCGCGAATTCGAGCGGCTGGAAATCTACAATGTCAACAACGGCGAGCGGTTTACCACCTACGCTATCAAGACCACGCCCGATTCCGGCATTGTTTCTGTCATGGGCGCCGCTGCGCACAAAGTGAGCGTGGACGACCTGCTGATTATCTGTACCTATGCGGATTTCAGCGAGTCCGAGGCCGCCTGCTTTACGCCCGATCTGGTCTATGTTGACGATGAGAACCGCCTGAAGGTGAAGGCCGACCATATTTCCGCGCAAGTTGCCTGAGTTTACCCGGGCCCGACAGTGACAGTTCTCTCTTCCGGCAATCGTTTTGTCGTCCGCAGCCCGCTGAGTGTTTTTCGCAGCCTGTCCGATCACTGGCATCTGATTTTGCAAATGGGAAAACGCGAGGTTATCGGGCGTTATCGCGGGTCCATACTCGGTCTGGTCTGGTCGCTGTTCAACCCCATACTCATGCTGGCAGTCTATACCTTCGTATTCAGTGTGGTGTTCAAGATGCGCTGGGGTCAGGCGGGAGCGGGGGACAGCCGGGCCGAATTCGCATATATCCTGTTCGCTGGCCTGATCGTTTACAATCTGTTCAGCGAAGTGATCAACCGCGCGCCCAGTCTGCTCACCGGCAATGTCAATTATGTGAAAAAAGTGGTATTTCCGCTGGAGATTTTCCCCTGGCCGGTGGTGATAGGCGCCCTGTTTCATACTGCCGTCAATGTACTGGTTCTGTTGGCGTTTTACCTGCTTGTCAATCACAGCATCCCGTGGACCGTGGTGTTCTTTCCCCTGGTCATCGCGCCGCTGGTGCTGCTCATGATGGGTTTGAGCTGGTTCCTCGCGGCGACCGGCGTATTCGTGCGGGATATTGGCTATGTGGTGACCATCCTGACCACCATGCTGATGTTCCTCAGCCCGATTTTCTACCCGGTGTCGGCAGTGCCGGAACGGTTCCGCGGCATACTGATGCTCAACCCGCTGACCTTTATCATCGAGGAAAGCCGCAAGGTGCTGTTGTGGAACCAGTTGCCCGACTGGACCGGGCTGGCGATTTATTTCCTGATCAGCCTGATCGTCGCCTGGGCGGGATTGATCTGGTTCCAGAAAACCCGTCGGGGGTTCGCCGATGTCCTCTGATATCGCGCTGGGGATACACAACCTGTGCAAATGCTACCAGATTTACGAAAAACCGCATCACCGACTGCTGCAGGCGTTCTGGGGGCAGAAAAAAAAGCTGTACCGGGAATTCTGGGCGCTGCGCAATGTAAGTTTTGACGTACGCAAGGGTGAAACCATCGGCATTCTCGGACCCAATGGTTCGGGCAAATCCACTTTGCTGCAAATGGTGGCGGGTACGCTGACGCCCACCAGCGGGGATATCGAAGTCAACGGCCGGGTGGCGGCGCTGCTGGAATTGGGCGCGGGGTTCAATCCCGAATTCACCGGCCGTGAGAATGTCTATATGAACGCGTCTATCATGGGTATTCCCCGCGCAAAGATCGAGGCGGAGTTCGACGAGCTGCTGGCTTTTGCCAATATTGGCGATTTTATCGACCGCCCCGTCAAAACCTATTCCAGTGGCATGTATGTACGTCTGGCTTTCTCGATC
>JALXFQ010000004.1 GCA_027067235.1 Gammaproteobacteria bacterium | reverse complement strand
CGAGTATCCCGCATTTGGGACCGTTCTGGCTGGGCCATTGCGGCCCCGGCGCCTGTGTGCCGCGCCCGTGCAGGCCCGAACGAAGTGAGGATACACCGTGAACGAAATGAATCTTAAAGTGATTCAATTGAAAATTGAAACACTCTAGGACCAGGATCCTAAGCCGGTTGCGCCTTCTTGGGGGTTTTGCGTGGCGGGCGTTTTTTCTGGCGCGGCAGAGCTTTGCGCAACTTGGGCCCCGGCAGCGCTTTTTCTTCATCGCGCGACAGGAATGTGAAGGTCAGTGCCGGCTCGCCTTTGCCGTTCCTGCCCAGCAGCACGCGCACCGTACCGCCCCGCGACAGCTTGCCGAACAGCACCTCATCAGCCAGCGGCTTTTTGATGTGCTCCTGAATGGTGAGCGACAGCGGGCGCGCGCCCATTTTCTCATCATAGCCTTCTTTCGCCAGCCAGTCCGCCGCCTCGTCACTCAGCTCGATATTGATCTGGCGCTCGGCCAGTTGCGCTTCAAGCTGCAGCACGAATTTCTGCACCACCTTACTGACCACATCCTTGGGCAGATGGGCAAAAGAGATGATGGCATCCAGCCGGTTACGGAACTCCGGCGTAAACAACCGGTTGATCGCCTCGGTGTCATCGCCTTTGCGGGTGTTCTGGCCAAAACCAAATGCGGCTTTTGCCAGGTCCGATGCCCCGGCATTGGTGGTCATGATCAAAATCGTGTTGCGAAAATCAATCGACTTGCCGTTATGATCGGTCAGCTTGCCGTGGTCCATCACCTGCAGCAATATATTGAACAGGTCCGGATGCGCCTTTTCGATCTCATCAAGCAGCAACACCGAATAAGGGTTCTGGTCGATACCGTCAGTCAGCAACCCGCCCTGATCAAAGCCCACATAGCCAGGTGGTGCACCAATCAGCCGCGAGACCGAATGGCGCTCCATATACTCTGACATGTCAAAGCGCAAAAGATTGACACCAAGCACATTGGCCAGCTGGCGTGCAACCTCGGTTTTGCCAACACCCGTCGGGCCGGAAAACAAATAACAGCCCACCGGCTTTTCAACTTCGCGCAGGCCCGCCCGGGCCAGCTTGATCGAGGCCGTCAACGCTTCAATAGCCTTGTCCTGGCCAAACACCACGCGCTTCATTTCCACGTCAAGATCGCGCAGGATCTGCGCATCATCCTTGGACACGGTCTTGGCTGGAATACGCGCCATGGTGGCGATGGTATCTTCAATTTCCTTCACACCGATCTTACTCTTGCGGCGCGACCGGGTGACCAGCATTTGCGACGCCCCGCTTTCATCAATCACATCAATGGCCTTGTCCGGCAGCCGCCGGTCGGCCATATAGCGCGACGACAGTTCAACGGCCGTCTTGATGGCATCCTGGGTATAGCGGACCTTGTGAAAATCCTCATAGTAAGGCTTCAGCCCTTTCAGGATTTTGATCGCGTCCGGGATTGATGGCTCACTGATATCAATTTTCTGGAACCGCCGGACCAGCGCCCGGTCTTTTTCAAAGTGCTGGCGGTATTCCTTGTAGGTGGTCGACCCGATGCACCGCAAACTGCCGCTGGCCAGCGCCGGCTTGAGCAGATTGGAGGCATCCATGGCCCCGCCGCTGGTCGCCCCGGCCCCGATCACCGTATGGATTTCATCAATAAACATGATCGCACCATCATGGTTTTCGATCTCTTTGATCACCGCCTTGATGCGCTCTTCAAAATCACCGCGATAGCGCGTACCGGCCAGCAGCGTGCCCATATCAAGCTGGAAAATCGTGCAGTTCAGCAACACTTCGGGCACATCTTTTTCTGTGATGCGCCGGGCCAGGCCTTCAGCGATAGCCGTTTTGCCAACGCCCGGATCGCCCACCAGCAGCGGGTTGTTTTTCTGGCGGCGGCACAAAATCTGGATGGTGCGCTTGACCTCGCGGCTGCGCCCGATCAGCGGATCGATTTTTCCCTTTGCAGCTTTTTCGTTGAGGTTGACACAATAAGCATCAAGGGCGCTTTCTTCCTCGCCATCATCATCATCGTCCAGATCGCCATCAAGCTCCGGGTCAACACCGCTCACCGAGCGCGCCTCTGACATGCCCGGTTGCTTGGCAATGCCGTGCGATATGTAGTTGATCGCGTCGTAGCGCGTCATGTCCTGTTCCTGCAGGAAGTAGGCGGCATGGCTTTCGCGCTCGGCAAAAATCGCCACCAGCACATTGGCCCCGGTCACCTCATCGCGCCCTGAGGACTGCACATGGATCACCGCACGCTGGATTACCCTTTGAAAACCGGCGGTGGGGGTTGAATCCTCATTTTCACCGGTGACCTGAGTGTCCAGTTCGGTCAAAATGCAGTTGGTCAGGTTGTCGCGCAACTCATTAAGATCAACGCTGCATGCACGCATGACGGCGCTGGCATCCTCATCGGAAATCAGCGCCAGCAACAGGTGTTCCAGCGTGGCATGCTCATGGGAATGTTCATTGGCCAGCGCCAACGCCCGGTGCAGGGCCTTTTCAAGACTGCGCGAAAATGTGGGCACGAGGGACACTTACTCCTTTTCCATTGTACACTGCAGCGGATGCTGCTCGCGCATCGCAAAATCCATGACCTGGGTCACTTTGGTTTCGGCCACCTCATAGGTGTAAACACCACAGATACCGACACCCTTTTGATGCACATGCAACATGATTTGTGTGGCTTCTTCACGCCCTTTGTGAAAAAAACGCTCCAGCACAAAAATCACGAACTCCATCGGCGTATAATCATCGTTCAACAAAAGCACCTTGTAAAGGTGCGGTTTTTTGGTTTTCGGCCGGGTTTTTGTAATTACCCCGGTCTGGCCGTTATTCCTGCCGCCATTTTTTCCTGCCATGGTGACACGCATGTCTGGTCTTTCCCGGTTAGTGTCTATCACGGATAGTTTGCATCACAGGCGCAAACAGAAACGCAATTTCGTCAGATACTTAACCGGCCCGTCCGGTTCAAGATGAACCAAAAGGACTCTGGTCAATTGATTGCAAATGTACAACGCACCGCTCCATTATATAGGAAGTCCCCATAGTTTTTGCAGGGTTTTTTTGTGATCAGCGTCAAAAACAGAAAACTTGCGCATAAGTTTCCATGCTCACACGCCGCGCCGCGCGCCAGCGCCGGGCCGCTGCCGGGCCCGCCACACCACAACAATAATCGAAACGCGCAGCGCCCTGCACACCAGGTGCAGCACCGCTCACAGCAGTAATCTT
>JALXFQ010000003.1 GCA_027067235.1 Gammaproteobacteria bacterium | reverse complement strand
TTGGCGACCTGATACCGGAAAAAATGTGGAGAAAGCGCTAGCGGCGCGACACCGATGGCCATACTGAACATTCTCAGATACCCGGATCCGCGACTGCATATGGTGGCTGACGAAGTCGCGGAGGTCAGCGACGACACGCGCCAGCTGGTCTCGGACATGGCGGAAACCATGTATCAGGCGCCCGGCATCGGGCTCGCGGCGCCGCAGGTGGACCGCCTGCTAAGAATCATCGTGGTGGATATTTCCGAACATCAAAATGACCTGCGCGTCTTTATCAATCCGCAGATCATCGACAAAGACGGGGTGAGGGAATGCGAGGAAGGCTGCCTTTCCGTACCCGGCATCTATGCCAGCATCCAGCGCGCCGAACGTATCAGGGTGCGCGCTCTGGATGAAAACGGGAAAACCTTCGAACTGGAAGCCGACGGCCTGCTGGCTGTCTGCATCCAGCACGAAATCGATCATCTCGATGGCAGGGTATTTGTGGACTATCTGTCGAGAATCAAGCGCGACCGCATCATCAAAAAACTGAAAAAGGGCACGCGCAGCTGAACGCGGCCAGCAGTCTCAGTAACTGCCAAACCCGGACGAACGCTGCCTGCGCATGCGGGGAATGATCAGGCCCAGCACAATGCCGGCAAAAAGCACGGCGGCGCCAATCAGAAACCAGCGCCGGAACTCGTCGTTCTGCAAATTCTGCTTGAATCGCTGCAACTGCTCGACCTGGGCCGTCAGCGCGGCATTGTCCGACAGCAGCTTGTCGCGTTGCGCGGCAGTCTTTACCGCGTTGGCCGAGGTCTTGCGCAAGTTGGCCACCTCCCTGCCCAGTTTGGCATGTTCCTGCTGCAAGGCGTTGTAGGCGCTGCTGACCTGCTCCAGTTCCTGCCTGGTTGCGGTCAACTGCTGGCGTAACTTGTCGGGGCTGGCGCGCAACGCCTCCAGCATTTTCTCCGCCGCCGCCAGCCGCTCGCGGGCGGGACGCTCTGCCTTCAGCATGCGGGACAGGATGTAGCCTTCCACACCATCGGCCGTGCGCACATGCGCATAACCGTTTTTTTCGTTGCTGGACAGCACCTCCACCCGGGCGCCGCTGGGCAGCATTTTAATGACCTTGTGGCCGGTGGATTCACCACGGCGCAACGTCACTTTCAGCTCATCGGTGACATAACGGGTTTCCGCTACCGCCGCCGAGCCCCATGCGATACACAGGGCGGCCACCGGTGCGATGACAAATTTCCTCACAGTGTTAATCTCGTAGATAGTGTTAATCAAACCGCGCAGCGGCTACCTTGCCCTTTCTGGAGTATTCCCTGTCACTGGCGCGCCAGCCCCGGTCAGATGACTGTATCGACTCAGGCAGCAACCGCGCACCAGGCCCGGCACTCCCTTGCGGCCAGTGATTGACGCGGATCTTAACATAGAGTGCCGCTCAGGCTATGCCGAACCATCAGGCAGGTATGACGCATCCGTCGCGGCAGATTGAACAGTATTTGTATTGCCAGCCCTGCCAACGCCGGGCCGACGGTGTAGACTATAGCAATCCGGGCCTCGAGGAGTGATGGAGATGACACAGAATAATACTGCAAAACTGGAGCTTGGAGACAAGCAGATCGAACTGCCCGTGGTGGTGGGCAGCGAAAACGAACACGCCGTGGATATTACCCGGTTACGGTCGGAAACCGGCTATATCACACTGGATTCAGGCTTTGGCAACACCGGCTCGTGTCAGTCGGCCATCACCTATATCGACGGTGAAAAGGGTATACTGCGCTATCGCGGCATACCCATCGAACAGCTGGCGCAGCAAAGCACCTTCGTGGAAACCGCCCAGTTGCTGATATATGGCGAACTGCCGACGGCGGACCAGACCCGGCGGTTCAGCGACTTGCTGTCGCAGCACCAGCGCCTGCACGAACGCGTGTACAAGCATTTTGCCAATTTTCCCAGCGAGTCCCACCCCATGGCGGTGTTGTCTTCGATGATCAACGCAGTCAGTTGCCACCACCCGGATATTCTGGAAATGGAGGACGAGCACACCTTCGACAGCGCCGCGGCGCGGCTGATTTCCAAGGTGCGAACCATTGCCGCCGGCGCTTTCAAGACCGCCCACGGCGAACCCATTACCTACCCGAGAACCGATCTGCCCTATGTGCGCAATTTTCTGCACATGATGTTTTCCCTGCCCTATGACGATTACGACCCCGACGACGACGTGGTCAACGCCCTGCGCCTGTTCCTGATTCTGCACGCCGACCACGAGCAGAACTGCTCCACCAGCACCGTGCGCATGGTGGCATCTTCCGGCGCCAACCTGTTTGCCAGTTGCGCGGCGGGCGTCTGCGCCCTGTGGGGGCCGGCGCATGGCGGCGCCAACATGGCCGTGCTGAAAATGCTCACCGAAATCCACGATCAGCAAATCCCCTACAAGGACTACATGGAGCGGGTGAAGCAGAAGGAATTCCGCCTCATGGGTTTCGGTCACCGCGTCTACAAGAACTTCGACCCGCGCGCGAAAATACTCAAACAGGCGGCGGACAAGATACTGCCCAAGCTGGGCATCAACGACCCGCTGCTGGATATTGCCAAGGGTCTGGAAGAAGTCGCTCTGAAGGACGATTATTTCATCAGCCGCAACCTGTATCCCAACGTCGACTTCTACAGCGGCATCATCCTCCGCGCCATCGGCGTCCCCATCAACATGTTCACCGTCATGTTTGCCGTCGGCCGCATGCCCGGCTGGATCGCCCAGTGGAAAGAGCAGGTAGACAGCAAGGGTCGCATTTTCCGCCCGCGCCAGATCTATACCGGCGCAAACGAGCGGGACTATGTACCGGTGGCGCAGCGCTAGCAGGCCTGCCGCGGGAAAGCAGCGCTTCGCATTGCCTAACGCCCGGCAATGTGGAAATATTCCCGACGCCCGACCAGCCCCGAAGGATACCGCCCCATGAACCAGCAGCATCACAAGAAATGTTTTCTCCCGCCCATGAACCCGTTGCCGGTTCACGAAAAGGCGCTGGAAAAAAGTTTTACCCGTTACCTGAATTACCATCTGGGGCGGTTTCTCGGCTGCCGGGATTACTATTTTTATGAAGCGCTGGCGCTGACCACGCGTGACCGTATCATGCCGCACTGGCGCGACACCTGGAACAAGCAAAAACAGACCGGCAAGCGCCGCGCCTATTACATGTCGCTGGAGTTCCTCATGGGTCGGGCTCTGGGCAACCATTTGCTCAATCTGGGCATGCAAA
>JALXFQ010000002.1 GCA_027067235.1 Gammaproteobacteria bacterium | reverse complement strand
AGACTATGACGAAATTGATGAAATCGGCCCGAATCTGCCCATGTTCGAGGGGCTGCTGAAAGATATGCAACAGTTCAAGGCGCAGCTGGATGATGGCACATTGCCGCTCGGCACCGGTCAGGACATGCCCTGGGCCAGGCTGCTGCAGAACCCCCAGGTACGCTTCGTGCTGCCGGTTTATTTCGAACTGAAGCAGATCAACCTGGCGCAGAAAAACGGAGTCGCGTAAGTGTCCGGTAATTCCATCGGCAAGCTGTTTACAGTCTCTACATTCGGCGAAAGCCACGGTCCCGCTATTGGCGGCGTGGTGGATGGCTGCCCGCCGGGGCTGGAACTCTGCGCCGAGGACTTGCAGGTGGACCTGGACCGGCGCAAGCCCGGCAAGTCGCGCCACACCACCCAGCGCCGCGAAGATGATGCGGTGGAAATACTGTCCGGCCTGTTCGAGGGCAAGACCACTGGCACGCCCATCGGCCTGCTGATCCGCAACACCGACCAGCGCTCGAAAGACTACTCCGACATCAGGGACCGCTTCCGTCCCGGTCACGCCGATTACACCTATCTGGAAAAATACGGCATACGCGATTATCGCGGCGGCGGGCGCTCCTCGGCGCGCGAAACGGCCATTCGCGTGGCGGCCGGCGGCATCGCCAAAAAATACCTGAGAGACCGGCTCGGCATCGAGATTCGCGCTTATCTGGCGCAGCTGGGCCCCATTGCCATTGAACTCAAAGACTGGGACGAGACGGAAAACAATCCGTTTTTCTGCCCCGATGCAGGTCGCGTGGCTGAACTGGAAGCCTACATGGATGCTCTGCGCAAGGAAGGCAATTCTGTCGGTGCACAGGTCAATGTGGTGGCGACCGGCGTACCGGTGGGCCTGGGCGAGCCGGTGTTCGACCGACTGGATGCCGATATCGCCCATGCGCTCATGAGCATCAACGCCGCCAAGGGCGTGGAGATCGGCGCGGGCTTCGATTGCGTGGCGCAGAAGGGCACGGAACACCGCGACGAAATGACCCCCGACGGCTTCAAGACCAACAATGCCGGCGGCGTGCTGGGCGGTATCTCCAGCGGCCAGGACATACTCGCCAGTGTCGCCTTCAAACCCACCTCCAGCATTCGACTCGGCGGCGATACCATCAATACCGATGGCGAGCCGGTGGAGGTGGCGACCAGGGGCCGCCATGACCCCTGTGTGGGCATACGCGCCGTGCCCATCGTCGAAGCCATGCTGGCCATTGTGATCATGGATCACGTCCTGCGTCAGCGTGGACAGAATTATGACGTGACTCCGCCGGTAAAACCGATAGCGCCCCGCGTCTGACCGCCTGCTCCTGATGAAGCTCTCGGGATACTGGCGCATATCCAGTTTCTATTTTTTCTATTTCGCCGTGCTCGGCGTGCTGGCGCCATACTGGGCGCCGTATCTCAAATCACTGGGTTTCAACGCCGTTGAGATCGGCAACCTCATGGCCATCGTCATGGCCACCAAGATCGTCGCGCCGAATATCTGGGGCTGGATAGCCGATCACACCGGCCGCCCGCTGCAAGTGGTGCGGCTGGCTTCGCTGCTCAGCCTGATAAGCTATGTCGGCGTCTTTTTCGGCGCGGATTTCTGGTGGCTGGCGGCGGTGATGACGCTGTACACCTTCTTCTGGAACGCATCCCTGCCGCAGGTGGAGGCCTCCACCCTGAATCATCTGGGCGAGGATACCGGGCGCTATGGCTGGTTGCGGCTGTGGGGGTCGCTGGGCTTTATCGTTTCGGTGGTGGCCATGGGACCGGTCATCGACCGCTGGGGCGCGGCAACGGTGCTGCCGGTCATGTTAGTCCTGCTGGGCGGGATTTTTGTCGCCAGTCTGCTGTTGCCGCAGCAGCAAAGGGCGGAGCACCATGAATCGGCGCCGCTGCTGGTGGTGTTGCGGCGTCGCGGCGTGGCGGCGTTTCTGCTGGTTTGTCTGCTGTTGCAGGCCTCCCACGCGGCCTATTACACGTTTTATACGATATACCTGTCCGATGTGGGCTACAGCAAATCCTTTATCGGCGTGCTCTGGGCTCTCGGGGTGGTGGCCGAAATCATGGTTTTTCTCTATATCCAGAAAATATTGCAGCATTACAGCCTACGTCAGGTCTGGCTGTTCAGCATCGCGGTAGCGGTGTTACGCTGGCTGCTTATCGGTTTGTTCCCCGAATATCTGGCGATACTGGTTTTTGCCCAGTTGCTGCATGCATTTTCTTTCGGCGCCTATCATGTCAGCGCCATCCAGCTGGTACATCGGTATTTCCGCGGCAAGCTGCAGCACCGCGGTCAGGCGTTATACAGCAGCATGAGTTTTGGCGTTGGCGGTGCGGCCGGCAGTCTGGCCGCGGGTTATCTGTGGCAATGGCGGGGGGCGACTTTCACCTTCATGCTGATGGCGGCGCTGGCGTTGGCGGCGCTGTTGCTGGGACTGTTGCTGGTGGAGCGCGAAAGCCGGTCCGGCTGAGTCTGTTCAGCCCTCACAGCCACTGGACCTGCTGCCGGATCTCGTGCTCGATTTTTTCGATCGGCTCGCGTTTCTCGCCAATCACCGCCAGGCTGCCGCGCGGCGCGGGAGAAATACTGCCGGTAAAACGCTGGTCGGAAATGGGCAGACGCTTGTTGATGTTCTCCTCCGGCAATAGCAGAACCGTTACCGGGCCCACTTCACCCTGTACGATCATGTGGACGCTTCTGCCGTTGCGAAAGGCGCAGGCGCCGGCATATTTCAGATTCTCGATATGATTCACTTTCAGATGTTCATCCTGCAGGGTTTTTTGCAGTGAGGCGGGGCCCATGGCCTGGCTTGATGTCAGCATCGGCAACTCGTCATAAACATGCTGCAATACATAATGCGGCAGGGCGCTGCTGGCGGGGGCGGAGAATTTCATGCCCAGACCGATACCGGCGGCCAGAATCAGGCTGGCGGCAATGGCATTGAGGCTGATGCGTTTCCAGGTGCGCGCCCGGTTGGCGTGGTCGCCGGAATGGCGCGCCAGTATGTTCCTGCCCAGGTCGTTGGGAACACCCACGTTGACCGAGCGTTCGAGTATCTGTTCGGTGGCGAGGGTGCGCTGGTACATGGCCTCGCATGACGCGCACTGATGGCGGTGCTCCAGCGCTTCCCGGTCGCGGCTGCGCGGGTCGATGGTGACCAGGCGGCGAAATTCCAGACAGTTCATGTTCGGTACTCCATCAATTCTTCACTGGAACTGGCTTCCAGAAACTTTCTCAT
>JALXFQ010000001.1 GCA_027067235.1 Gammaproteobacteria bacterium | reverse complement strand
TGCGGCGCTGCATTCGAAATCATGCGCTGGGCGGAAGGCACGGACCTGAAGATCAAGCTGGTTGACAAGGCCGCCATGGATCGTTCCGGCGCAGTTGCCCAGGGCCTGTCTGCAATCAACACCTACATCGGCACCGAGCAGGATCCCGCGGACTATGCCCGTATGGTTTCCAACGATCTGATGGGTATTACCCGTGACGATCTGGCCTACGATGTGGGTCGTCACGTTGACGAATCTGTGCACCTGTTCGAGGAATGGGGCCTGCCGATCTGGAAAACCGACGAGAACGGCGAGCGCCATGACGGCTCCAAGGGCCTGCCGCCCCTGAAAGACGGTGGCAAGCCGGTGCGTTCCGGCAAGTGGCAGATCATGATCAACGGCGAATCCTACAAGTGGATCGTTGCTGAAGCTGCCAAGAAAGCGATGGGTGTTGAAAACATCCAGGAGCGCGTGTTCATCGTTAAACTGGTTAACGACAAGAACGACAAGAACCGTATCGCTGGCGCCGTTGGCTTTTCCGTACGCGACCACAAGCTGTTTGTTTACAAGGCAAAAGCCATCCTGCTGGCCGCTGGCGGTTGTGTAAACCTGTTCCGTCCCCGCTCTGTTGGTGAAGGTCAGGGTCGCGCCTGGTACCCGGTATGGAACGCCGGTTCCACCTATACCATGGCGGCTGAAGCCGGTGCCGAACTGACGCTGATGGAAAATCGCTTCGTGCCGACCCGTTTCAAAGACGGCTACGGCCCGGTTGGCGCCTGGTTCCTGCTGTTCAAGGCCAAGGCAACCAATGCCCAGGGTGAAGTGTACATGGATCGCAACGCCGAGATGCTGAACGATTATCCGCCTTATGGTCAGGCGGCAGTGCCGGCATCCTGCCTGCGTAACCACCTCATGCTGAAAGAGATGAAAGAAGGTCGCGGTCCTATCTACATGGATACCGTGACCGCGCTTGCCAATCTGCGCGAGACCCTGTCTCCCCGTGAGGTCAAGCATCTGGAAGCAGAAGCCTGGGAAGACTTCCTCGACATGTGTGTCGGCCAGTGTGGCATCTGGGTTGGTGAGAACATCGAGCCGGAGAAGAAGAACTCCGAACTGATGCCCACCGAGCCTTACCTGCTGGGTTCTCACTCCGGCTGCTGCGGCATCTGGGTTTCAGGTCCGACCGATGTCGGCGCACCCACTGATGAAGGTCTGGGCGAAGGCATTCCGGATCATCTGCCCAAGGGCTGGAACTGGGGCTACCGCGGCATGACCACGGTTAGCGGCCTGTTTACGGCGGGCGACGGTGTCGGTGCTTCCGGTCACAAGTTCTCTTCCGGCTCCCATGCCGAAGGTCGTATGGCTGCCAAGGCGATGGTTAAATATTGCCTGGATCACGCAGACATGACGCCGGAACTGGACACGTCTGTTGAAGATCTGGTTGAAGAGATCTACAAGCCGGTGCGTAACTTCATCGAGCACAAGGACTACACCACGGCGATTGATGTCAACCCCAACTACATTACGCCGAAAATGCTGCAGTTCCGTCTGCAGAAAATCATGGACGAGTATGTGGCTGGCGTGGCGACTTACTACACCACCAACGCCGAAATGATGAAGGTGGCAGGCGAAAAGCTGGACATGCTGAAGGAAGACGCAGAGAAAATGCGTGCGAAAGATCTGCACGAACTGCTGCGCGCGTGGGAAAACTACCACCGCATCCTGACGGCTGAAGCTCACCTGAAGCACATCGAGTTCCGCGAGGAATCTCGTTATCCGGGCTTCTACTATCGTGCCGACAAAAACTTCGTTGACGAAGAAAACTGGCACTGCTTCGTAAACTCTGTTTACGACAAAGAGACCCAGAAGTGGACCTGCTTCAAGCGCGCCCACGTGGATCTGGTGGACAAGTCCAAGCTGTTCAAGTAAGCCTCGCTTACCAGCTTGAAAAATCCGGGCGTCGCGAGGCGCCCGGATTTTTTTGTTTTTTGTCCTGTAGAATTTTCATGTCATGATCAGGTCGTATCTCGGGCTTCTGGCCGGTTCTGCCTGGTCATCGCATCTTGAAATTTAACATGGAGACACGTTATGTCCATGAATGACGGCAAGTTTGAATTGCCATACGACAGCCCGGTCGTCCCGGCCATGCTGGAGGAAGATTCTGAAATCTCGTTCCGTTGCTATCCGGGTATTGCCTGTTTCAACGCCTGTTGCAAGCAATCGGATATTACCCTGGCGCCGTATGACATCATTCGCCTGAAAAAACGGCTGGGTCTGGATTCGTCTGAATTTCTGAAGACACATACCCTGCCCTACGAGATGGATCAGCACGGCATGCCCGGCGTCAAGCTGAGGAATGTCAACGACGAGTCGCCGGTCTGCCAGTTCATGACCGATGCCGGTTGTTCCGTCTATGAAGACCGTCCCACGGCGTGCCGTTACTACCCCCTAGGTTTGCTGTCCATGAAGAAAAAGGACGAAAAATCCGATGAAGTGCACTATGCGCTGGTGGAGGAGGATCACTGCAAGGGGCATTGTGAAGATCACAAACTGACCGTGGGCGAATATCGCAGGGAGCAGGGTGTTGTCGAATACGATGACCTGAATCGCGACTGGCATCGCATCATTCTGAAGAAACGCAGTGCGGGTCCGGCCATCGGCACCCCGCCGGAAATGAGCTTCCAGCTGTTTTTCATGGCCAGTTACGACCTGGATCGCTTTCGCCGGTTCGTACTGAGCGACAGTTTCAGAAAAACCTATGATCTGGACGCGGCGTTCTATGACTCCGTGGCTGACGATGATATCGAACTGCTCAAGTTCGGCTACAGACTGATGATGCAGGTTTTCTTTGGCGAGATGTCGGTGCCGATGGTGGACAAGGCGGTGGAAAAGCGCCTGGCCGAGCGCGGTGAAGTGATCGCCATGCGCCATGAGGCGGAGAAAAAAGCCTGGCAGGAAAAGCAGGAAAGGCTCAAGCGTGACGCCAGCGTGGAAGATGGCGAGACTGTGGTCAACGTCTGCGGGGAAGGCGGTTGTGGCAGCAACGACTGAGTCCTGCCGGGTCGGCATTGTCTCGGATACGCATGGTTCGATTGATTTCCGCATCGCCAGACTGATGGGCGGCTGCGACAAGGTTCTGCATGCAGGGGACATTGTGTCTCCCGCGGTGCTGGATCAGATCCGGCCCGAAATCGGTGAGCTGTACTGTGTCTCCGGGAATAATGACCATAGACGCTCCTGGCCTGAAGAAGCTTATGCTGTATTGGCCGGAATCCCCGAAACAGTCTGTCTGGACTTGCCCGGCGG